>CAYQJJ010000110.1:576-8791 GCA_964417745.1 uncultured Wenzhouxiangella sp. | reverse complement strand
CGCCTCACGCCTCACGCCTCCCGCCTCACCCGTTCACCCTACCGCCGACTGATTTTCACGTAATCACGCTCACCAGCACCCGTATAGACCTGGCGCGGGCGGCCGATGCGGTGCGGGGAGGCGGACTGTTCCAGCCACTGGCTGACCCAGCCTACGGTTCGGCCAATGGCGAACATGGCGGTGAACATGCTCGTCGGGATGCCGAGTGCCTTGTAGATGATGCCGGAGTAGAAATCCACGTTCGGGTAGAGCTTGCGCTCGACGAAGTAGTCGTCTTCCAGCGCGATGCGCTCGAGCTCCATGGCCAGGTCCAGCAGCGGGTCGGACTTGCCGAGCTCTTCGAGCACCTCGTGGCAGGCCTTGCGGATGATCGTCGCGCGCGGGTCGAAGTTCTTGTAGACCCGGTGGCCGAAACCCATCAGGCGGAACGGGTCTTCCTTGTCCTTGGCCTTTTGCACGTACCTGGCGACCTGGCTGACATCGCCGATCTCGTTGAGCATGTTGAGCACGGCCTCGTTGGCACCGCCGTGCGCCGGGCCCCACAGCGCGGCCAGCCCGGCAGCGGTGCAGGCATACGGGTTGGCGCCGGTCGAGCCCACCAGGCGAACCGTCGAGGTCGAAGCGTTCTGCTCGTGGTCGGCGTGCAGGATGAACAGCAAGTCCAGCGCCCGCGCCGCGACCGGGTTGACTTCGTAATCCTCGGCCGGCACCGAGAACATCATGTGCAGGAAACGCTCGGAGTAGTCGAGCGAGTTGCGCGGGTAGGCGCACGGCCAGCCCATGTAGTGGCGATAGGCCGCGGCCGCGATGGTCGGCATCTTGGCGATCAGCCGTTTGGCGGCCAGGTCACGCTGCTCGGGGTCATTGACGTCGAGCTTGTCGTGGTAGAAGGCGGCCATCGAGCCGACCACGCCCGACAGGATCGCCATCGGGTGGGCGTTGTAGTGGAACCCCGAGATGAAGTTGTTGATCTTCTCGTGGACCATCGTGTGGTAGGTGATGTTGTGCTCGAACTGGCCGAACTGGTCCTTGGTCGGCAGATCGCCATAGAGCAGCAGGTAGGCGACCTCGAGAAAGCTCGAGTTCTCGGCCAGCTGCTCGATCGGGTAGCCGCGGTAGCGCAGGATGCCGGCGTTGCCGTCAATGTAGGTGATATCGCTCTTGCAGCTGGCCGTCGAGCCATAGCCGGGGTCGAAAGTGAAGTGTCCGAGCTCGGGGTGGAGCTTGCTGATATCGAGCGTCGGGTCGCCCTCGGTGCCGGAAACCACCGGCAGGTCGAGCGTTTTTCCGGAATCGGAATCGGTCAGAGTCAGTTTGCGTTCGGCCACCGGAGATTCTCCTAGAGCGTAATCGGTTTAATTTGTCGGGATTCAGCGCCTTTCCGGAACCCCGACCGACGTCCACGACGGAACGGACCGTCGCGCAATACGTGATCGTATGGGACCCGATAGTATCTCACAGTCCCCCATTTCTTTGCACCTTCCCCGGCGCGCCCTGCCATTGTTGAGGGTCTGGTTCGCCCCATGGTCGAGAGGCCGGATCAGCGCGGCCAGGCGCTGGCATCAATGGTTTCGCGGTAGGCATGCCAGGTGGCATGGCCGATGACCGGCAGCACCACCGCGAACGCCAGCCAGGCGGTCAGAATCCCGAGCAGCACCGACCCCACGATCATCATCGCCCACACGGCCATGGCGCGCTTGTTGCGCAGCACGGCGTTGATGCTGGTGACAACGGCGGTCACGGCATCCACCTTGCAGTCCATCAGCATCGGCAGCGCGAAGGCGCTGATGGTGAAGATCACCGCGCAGAACAGCGCACCGACGGCGCTGCCAACGCCGAGAAACAGCAACAGGTCGACCAGGGCAGGATCGCTGATCTGCGGGAAAAAGATATACAGCGTATTGGCCGCGCGGGCCCAGACCAGAAAGACCACCACCAGGATGACGGCGAAAAACAGCGCGCCACCCACCGAGCGCCAGGCATCGGCCAGGCTCCGGGCCACCGTGGGCCGCTCGCCACGCTCGAGCCGCAGGCTGATCGAATACAGCGTCAGCGCCAGCCAGGGGCCGAGAAAGACAAAACCCGAGACCAGGCCGAGATACAGGCCCAGGTTGCCCCACACCCAGGTCGCCAGGCTCAGCCAAAGGCAAGACTCTGAAACGGCGCCGCGCGCAGATCGCCCCAGCCCAGGCGCACCCAGCGCCACGGCGCGCCGGGCGATAGCGTCCGGCAGGGGGCGGCAAACGGCAGCTCGTCGGCTGGCGGCGGTCCGGAAGATTGATCGTTCATCGCTGACTCATTTCCCCTTGCAGATCCCCCAGGGCCACGGTGGTATTCCCGAAAATCCGTAACTCCGAAGGCGCCGCCGATTCTTGAGTACGTCAGTATGCCGCCCGGGTCTCCGCCCTGCAAAAGCCCCGGAATCAGACATCGACGAACTGTTCCGCCTCGCCGATCCAGCGCTCGATCAGGCCATCGCTCTCGCGGCGCCCGAGCTTTCCGGCGAGCTCGCGGACCGCCTCGAAGGCCCCGGCATCGCGGGCCAGGTCGGCGATTCGAAAGCGCATCATGCCGGTCTGGCGGGTACCCAGGACCTCCCCGGGACCGCGCAGCTCGAGGTCCTTTTCGGCAATCACGAAACCGTCGGTGGTCTCGCGCATGACCTCGATACGCGCGCGCGCCATGTCGCCCAGCGGCGGCTTGTAGAGCAGCACGCAGGCGGCCTGGTCGCTGCCGCGCCCGACCCGACCGCGCAGCTGATGGAGCTGGGACAGACCGAGGCGCTCGGCGTTTTCGATCATCATGACGCTGGCATTGGGCACGTCGACCCCGACCTCGATGACCGTGGTGGCGACCAGCAAATGAATCTCGCCGGCGCCGAAGCGGTCCATTACCTCGGCCTTGTCCGCGGCTTTCATGCGGCCGTGGATCAGGCCCACGCAAAACCCCGGCAGTGCCTGCTCGAGCTCGCCGGCGCGGGTCTCGGCGGCCTCGGCCTGGAGCACGTCGGATTCGGCGATCAGCGGGCAGACCCAGTAGGCCTGGCGGCCGTCGGCCAGCGCGACGCGCAGACGCTCGACGAGGGCCTCGCGGCGGGCCTGGCTGGCGGCCACGGTGGTGACCGGTTTGCGGCCGGGAGGCAGCTCGTCGATCACCGAAATATCGAGCCCGGCGTAGGCCGTCATGGCCAGGGTGCGCGGAATCGGGGTAGCGGTCATCACCAGCTGGTGCGGCAGGCGCTCATCGCGCTGACCCTTGGCGGCCAGCGCCAGGCGCTGGTGGACGCCGAAGCGGTGCTGCTCATCGACCACCACCAGCGCCAGGTCGCGAAACATCACGCCCTCCTGGAACAGAGCGTGCGTGCCGATGGCAATATCGGCCTCGCCGACCAGCGCTTGCAGGGCCGCCTTGCGCGAGCGCCCCTTGACCTTGCCGGCCAGCCAGACCAGCTTGAGCCCGAGCGGCTCCAGCCAGTCCTTCAGGGTGCGGTAGTGCTGTTCGGCGAGAATTTCGGTCGGTGCGACCATAGCCGCCTGGCGCCCGGCCGCGGCGGTGGCGACCAGCGCCAGCGCCGCGATCACGGTCTTGCCCGAGCCCACATCGCCCTGCACCAGTCGGCGCATGGGCCGCTCGCTGGCAATGTCGGCAAGCACCTCGCTGGTGACCCGCTGCTGGGCATGGGTCGGTTTGAAAGGCAATTGGTCGAGCAGCCGGTCGGTCTGACCCGAGCGGTCGACCAGCGCCGGAGCACGCTGGCGCTCGCGCGCGCGGTTGAGCCGCGCCAGCGCCAGATGGTGCGAGAGCAGTTCTTCGGTCGCGAGCCGCTGAACCGCCGGATGGTGGCCATCGATGAGCGCGTCGAGATCGGCATCGGGTGGCGGGTGGTGGATAAAGACCAGCGCATCGGCCAGCGACGGGCCCTCGAGCCGGTCGCCGACCCAGTCGACAAGCTCCGGTGCCATCGCCGCGACCTGCTCGGCGACAAGCCGCGCCAGTGTGGCCTGGGCCAGGCCCTGGGTGGTGGGGTAGATCGGCGTCAGGGTTTTCGGCAGCGGCGGGGGCTGGCCGCGCCCGAGCGGCTGGCACTGCGGATGAACCAGCTCGAAGCCTTCCGGGCCGAAACGCGCCTCGCCATAACAGCGCACGCGGGCACCTTCGGCCAGCATGCGCTGCTGGTTGGGGTAGAAGCTGAAAAACCGCAGCGTGATCTGGCCGGTCTCGTCGGCCAGCACTGCCAGCAGCATGCGCCGCCGGGTGCGCCGGATTTCCTGGTGGACAATCCGCCCCTCGACCTGGACCAGCTGACCCGCCCGGACCCGGTTCAGCGGGGTGAGCCGTGTACGGTCCTCGTAGCGCAGGGGCCGGTGGAAAAGCAGGTCGACCGGCCGCGCGATACCCAGCGCGCGCAGTCTCGCGGCGACCCGGCTGCCGACGCCCGGCAGAACCTCGAGCTCATCGCCGAGCTCATCGCCGGCCGCGGGCTTGTCCGGTGCGTTCACTGACCGGCGCGCAGAACCAGGATGGCGTCCATCTCGACCGGTACGCCCTTGGGCAGGGCGGCCACCTGCACGGCCGCGCGCGCCGGATAGGGCTCGCTGAAATACTCGGCCATGAGTTCGTTGACCTCGCCGAAATGGCCCAGATCGGTCAGGAAGATGTTGAGCTTGACGATCTCATCGAGACTGCCGCCGCTGGCCCGGCAGACCGCGGCGAGGTTGTCGAACACCCGTCGCGTCAGGGCCTCGAAGTCGCCTTCGATGACCGAACCGCTGGCCGGGTCGAGCGGAATCTGCCCGGACAGATAGACCGTTTCACCGGCCCGGACGGCCTGGGAGTAGGGGCCGATGGCGGCCGGCGCCTCATCGGTATGGATCACGGTTTTGCTCATCAGTCACCTCGCTTCGGGGCGTTGAAAAAAACGACTGGCCGCCAACGTTACCAAACCCGTCCCGACAAACCCTGGTCAGGTCATTTCCCGGCTGACGCGCATGACGTTGGCGTTGCGCTTCAGGCGGCGAATGACCCGGGCGAGCTGGCTGCGGCCGGTCACGCTGAGCGTGAACGACAGGGTAGCGGTCTCGCGGGTCGACTCCTTCTGCTCGACGCGCTCGATGTTGGCGCCGACCTGGCCGAGCGTGGACGACACCGAGGCCAGCACGCCCGGGCCGTTGATGGTCTCGAGCCGGAGCAGCACCGAGAACTGGCCCTTGGTCAGTGGCTCCCAGGTGACATCCAGGCAGCGGTCCTCGTGGTTCTTGTGCAGCTCCGGCACGTTGGGGCAGCGCTGGCGGTGAATCACGATGCCCTTGCCCGGCGAGAGATAGCCCATCACGCGGTCGCCCGGAATCGGGTGACAGCAGGCGCCGTAGGTAATCGCCGTACCCTCGGTACCGCCGATGGTCAGCGAATCGGTGCCGTCGTCGGTATCCCCGCGCCGGCGCTGGGTGATCGGCAGCAGCTTCTGGGCCACCACCCGGGCCAGCATGTCACCTCGGGCGATGCGGATGAGCAGGTCCTCGAAGCGCTCCAGGCCAAGCTTTTTCAGGTAGCGATCGACGCGCCGATCGGGGACTTTTTCCATCGAGTAGCCGCGCCGCGCCAGCGCCTGGTCGAGCAGCCGATCGCCGATGGCCACCGAGTCGGCCTGCTCGAGGTTTTTCAGGTGCGAGCGGATCGCGGTGCGGGCCTTGGAGGTGACCGCGAACTCCAGCCACTCCGACTGCGGCTCGCTGCCTTTCTCGGTCAGGATGTCGACTGTCTGGCCGTTCTCGAGCCGGGTGTTGAGCGGCATGCGGTGCTTGTCGATGCGCGCGCCGACGGCCTGGTTGCCGACATCGGTATGGATGGCGTAGGCGAAGTCGAGCGCCGTTCCCTCGGCCTTCAGGTCGATGATCTTGCCGCGCGGGGTGAACACGAAAATCTCGTCGGGGAACAGCTCGGCCTTGGCGGTATCGAGGAACTCGCCGGAATCCGGTGCCCGGTACTGCGAATCGACCAGCTTGAGCAGCCACTCGCGGGCGCGCACCGCGGTCGAGCGGTCGGGGGTTGCCTTGTAGAGCCAGTGCGCGGCCGCGCCCTTCTCGGCGACCAGGTCCATCTCCTCGGTACGGATCTGGATCTCGACCGGCACGTTGAACGGCGAGTTGAGCACCGTGTGCAGCGACTGATAGCCGTTCGGCTTGGGCAGGGCGATATAGTCCTTGAAGCCGCCCGGCTTGGGCTGGTAGAGGCTGTGGGCGATGCCCAGGGCCTGATAGCAGTGCGGTTCGGAATGGGTGATGACCCGAAACGCGAACAGGTCGGAGACCTCCTCGAAGGTCAATGACTTGTCGCGCATCTTGCAATAGAGGCTGTAGGCGGTCTTGGTCCGGCCCTCGACCCGGCACGGAATGCCGGCCTCGCTCAGACGCTTTTTCAGGCCGCTGGAGATCGAGTCGATGACTTCCTGACGGTTGCCGGCGATCTTCGAGACCCGCCGGCTGATGACCCGGTGGCGGTTCGGGTAGAGGTTGGCAAAGCCGATTTCCTCGAGCTCTTCCTTGAGCGCGTTCATGCCCAGGCGCTCGGCGATCGGCGCGTAGATCTCGAGTGTTTCGGCCGAAATGCGCCGGCGCGCCGAATCCGACATGGCGCTGATGGTGCGCATGTTGTGCAGGCGGTCGGCGAGCTTGATGAAGATCACGCGCAGGTCGCGGCTCATGGCCAGCAACAGCTTGCGGAAGCTCTCGGCATCGGCCTCGAGCCGGGTGCGGAACTTCATCTTGTCGAGCTTGGTGACCCCGTCGACCAGGCGGGCCACGTCTTCCCCGAAGTCGCGCACCAGGTCGGCGTGCTCGACGCGGGTGTCTTCTACCGTGTCGTGAAGAATTGCCGCGGTGACGGTCTGGTGGTCCATGCGCATCCCGGCCAGGATGTGCGCCACGGCCACCGGGTGCAGGATGTAGTCTTCGCCCGAGCGGCGTTTCTGGCCCTCGTGGGCGCTGGCGCCGGACTCATAGGCGCGCAGCACCATGGCGACCTGCTCGGGCTCCAGGTAGGTATTGAGCAGATCCCGGAGTTGACGGACCGGGCCGGGCAGCATGCGCGCTACTGGACCTGGGCGACCGGGTCTCCTGCGTGCACGAGCCGGTTCAGAGGTCGTCGTCGTCGGGCGGCGGCGGGGTCACCTCGGCCTGCATGGCGGCCAGGCGAGCGTCCAGATCAGCCTGCAGTTCGCCGATATTGTCGTCGTTGACCACGCCTTCGGCAATTTCGCGCAGGGCAATGACGGTCGGCTTGTCGGATTCCTCATCGACCAGCGTGTCCGCGCCATTGGCGATCATGCGCGCGCGCTGCGAGGCGGTTATGACCAGGTCGAAACGGTTGGGAACCGCGCCGATACAGTCTTCTACGGTAACTCTTGCCATGGTGCGTGAAACTCCTCAACTAGGTGCGACCTGCCGCTCAGGGACGAAAATCTGGCGTCAGGCCACGAAAATCAATCCCTTATTGTACTGCGCCCGGCGCTCTCATCCAAGAGTTTTGCAACCCGCGCGTCCTGGCGCGCGCGGCGCAGCGGCCAGGCAGTGACCACCGCGACCAGTTCCTCGACCGCTTGTTCGAAGTCATCGTTGACCACCATCCAGTGAAAGTCCCGGCAGGCCTCGATCTCGCGCACCGCCTCGCGCAAGCGCCGCTCGATGACCGCCGGCTCGTCGAGGCCGCGCTGCTGCAGCCTGTCGGCCAGCGCATCCATCGACGGGGGCAGGACAAAAATGGTGCATACATCGGGAAAATGGTGGCGCACCTGAACCGCGCCCTGGACATCGATCTCGAGCAGCACATCGAAGCCGTCTTCGCGCAGCCCGGCGACCCGGTCGCGCCGGGTGCCGTAGTAGTTGCCGAACACATCGGCGTGTTCGAGGTACAGACCGTCCTCGATGCCCTGTTCAAAGGTTGCGCGGTCGACAAAGTGGTACTGCTCACCCTCGACCTCGCCGCGGCGCGCCGGCCGGGTGGTATCGGAAACCGACAGCGCCAGGCCGCGGCGGCGCTCGAGCAGGGCCTTGATCAGGCTGGTCTTGCCGGCGCCGGATGGCGCGGCGATCAGGTAGAGCTCACCGGTAGCAGGCATTTCGGATTCCGGGTTCGGGTTCAGTGGCGGTCGAGCAGTTCGAAGTCATCGGAACGGGCCGCTTTCTGGTCGAAGGTCATTGTCGTTTCACACCCGGCGGCG
>CAYQJJ010000110.1:0-566 GCA_964417745.1 uncultured Wenzhouxiangella sp. | reverse complement strand
GGCCGACCCGTTGCGGTACTGCAGCAGTGCGTTCCAGACTCGATCGGCCCGCTCGACCGAAAGCTCGACCGAACCGAGCAGACGGGTCAGCACCTCGGCAATCACCTGGCGCGAATAACCATACCCGCCGCCGAGGACCCAGACCAGCTCGACCACCACGATCAACGAGACGAATCCGGGTCGCTGTTCGCTCAAGCGTTGCTCGATCAATTCCCCGGCTCGTGCCGACTGGCGCGGGTCGTCCTGAACGATATAGCGGACCAGCACATTGGTGTCCAGCCCGATCACTCGTCACGCGCCCCGCGTTGAATGACGGTGTCCATTTCCTCCAGCGACAGCGCCCGGGCCGGCGCCGGAGTCATGCCCTTGAGCTCTCGCACCGATCGGGTCACCGGCACCATCCGCGCCGTTCCGTCATCATCAATCAGGAACTGGACTCGATCACCGGCTTTCAGATTGAGCTGATCCCGAATCGCCTTGGGGACGGTAACCTGCCCCTTGCTGGTCATGCTTCCTGCCACGATTCCTTACCTTTCTGGAAAAGTAATACCCGGTAAGAGAATATC
>CAYQJJ010000109.1:0-8863 GCA_964417745.1 uncultured Wenzhouxiangella sp. | reverse complement strand
GGCATGCGGTTGAGGGTTTCGACGGTCTCGCCGGTGTCTTCGTCGGAAGACAGGGTTCGGGCGGTGCCGGCGAGATGGCCGGCGCCGAGCACGGCCAGTACCTTGCGGCCGGGCTGTGCGGCGTTTTCCTGGCGCAGCCGGGCGGCCATGAAGCGGTCGCGTTCGGCGATCAGCGATTCATAAAGCTCCGGCGAGGTCTCGGAGAATTCGCTGAAGGTTTCGGTGAGCAGGTCGCCTTCCTTGAGCCGTTCGATGTCTTCTTCGGCGATTTTCTCGCGCGAGAACAGCGACATGATCAGGCCGTTGATCATGACCCAGCGTTTCCACCACGACAGCCGCCGGGTGGCCCGGCGCAGGGTGATGCCGATTTCACGATCGATGAGCTGGATCGGCAGCCCGGCCTTTCTGGCCGCGGTAATGGCCGCCTTCATTTCCGCGCCGGGCTCGATGCCGAACTGGTCGGCAATGCGGCGCTGGTAGGCCGACAGCGCCAGCGAGGCCATCATCATGCCCGCCTTGCCCTCGCGCAGGATGGTGAACAGGTTGAGGTTTTGCCAGTTGTCGCGGTCGGTCAGGGCCTGGTAGCGCGATGCGCAAAGCTCCACGGCCACGGCATCGTAGTGTCCGCTCTCGAGCAACCGCTGGACGGCCTCGGCGCTGGTGCGCGAGACGTGTGCCGTGCCCAGCAGCGCGTAGTCGACGCCGTCGCGGTTGATGTGCTCGACGGGCTCGTCGGCGAACAGGTCGGCGTGGTCAGAGGTCATCGGCTTGAGGCGATCATGGCAAGGGTGGCGAAGTTTAGCAGGCCTGTCCTGCCGGCATCAGGCGGTTGGAGATGACATTGTCGCTGCCGGCCGACAAGGCCTGCTGTGGTATTATTGCTCACTTGTGCCGGCTTGTTTTTCGGGGTCAGTCTGACCCCGGTCGGGCTTACCGATAATCCATTGAAAACAGGCTTTTGAAAGCACTTTTTCAACCAATTTAGGACTTTCCTGATGGCGGAACTGGCACGGGAAGTGCTCCAGGTAAACCTGGAAGACGAAATGCGGCAGTCCTACCTCGATTACGCCATGAGCGTGATCGTCGGCCGGGCGCTGCCGGATGTCCGCGATGGGCTCAAGCCGGTCCACCGGCGGGTGCTCTACGCGCAGCACGAACTGGGTAACGATTACAACAAGGCCTACAAGAAATCGGCCCGCGTGGTCGGTGATGTCATTGGTAAGTACCACCCCCATGGCGACACGGCGGTCTACGACACCATCGTGCGCATGGCCCAGCCGTTTTCGATGCGCTACATGCTGGTCGACGGCCAGGGCAACTTCGGTTCCATCGACGGCGATCCGCCGGCGGCCATGCGCTACACCGAGGTGCGCATGGCCCGTCTGGCGCACGAAATTCTGGCCGATATCGACAAGCAGACGGTCAATTTCATACCCAACTACGACGAGTCGGAGCATGAGCCCACGGTCATGCCGACGCGGGTGCCGAACCTGCTGGTCAATGGTGCTTCGGGCATTGCCGTGGGCATGGCGACCAACATTCCGCCGCACAACCTCAACGAGGTCATCAGCGCGCTGCTGGCGATGATCGACCGCCCCGAGATCAGCATCGACGAGATCATGGAATTCCTGCCGGGCCCGGATTTTCCGACCGCCGGCATCATCAACGGTGCCGACGGGATCGAGCAGGCCTATCGCACCGGCCGCGGCCGCGTCTATATCCGGGCGCGCTCGGAGGTCGAGACCGACGACGCCGGCCGGTCGCGCATCGTGGTCAACGAGCTGCCCTACCAGGTGAACAAGGCACGCCTGACCGAGAAGATTGCCGATCTGGTCAAGGAAAAGCGTATCGAGGGCATCTCCGAGCTGCGCGACGAGTCCGACAAGGACGGCATGCGCATGGTCGTCGAGCTCAAGCGCGGCGAGGTCCCGGAGGTGGTGCTGAACAATCTCTATCAGCTCACCCCGCTGCAGACGGTGTTCGGCATCAACATGGTCGCGCTGGTCGACAACCAGCCGAAGCTGCTCAACATTCACGACATGCTGTCGGCCTTTATCGCGCATCGCCGCGAGGTGGTCACGCGGCGCAGCCTGTATGAACTGCGCAAGGCCCGCGAGCGGGCGCATATTCTGGAAGGGCTGACGGTCGCGCTGGCCAACCTCGACGAGGTGATCGCGCTGATCAAGGCCTCGCCGACGCCGGCCGAGGCCCGCGAGGCGTTGCAGGGGCGGCTGTGGGACGCCGGGCTGGTCAGGTCCTTGCTCGGCCGGGCCGGTGCCGAGCTGTCGCGGCCCGAGGACCTGCTGCCCGAATACGGCATGAGCGAAGACGGTTACCAGCTCTCGCCGGCCCAGGCCCAGGCCATTCTCGATTTGCGCCTGCAAAAGCTTACCGGGCTGGAGCAGGACAAGCTCTCCTCCGAATACCAGGAAATCCTCGAGCAGATTACCGAGCTCATGCGCATCCTTTCCGAGCCCGATGCCCTGATGCAGGTCATTCGCGACGAACTCGCCGAGCTCAAGGATCGCTACGGCGACGAGCGGCGCTCGGAGATCGTGCGGGACCATCTCAACCTGACCATGGAAGACCTGATCACCCCCGAGGATGTGGTGGTCACGCTCTCGCATGCCGGCTATGCCAAGTATCAACCGCTCGATCGCTATCGGGCGCAGCGCCGGGGCGGTCGGGGTCGCAGCGCCGCGCGCACCAAGAACGAGGATTTCGTCGAACGGTTCTGGGTCACCAACACCCACGACACCCTGCTGGTGTTCACCAGCGCCGGCAAGGTCTACAAGACCAAGGTCTACGAGCTGCCCCAGGCCGGGCATAACAGCCGTGGCCGGCCGATGGTCAACCTGCTGCCGCTCGAGCCCGACGAGCGCATCAATGCGGTATTGCCGACGCGCGAGTTTCCCGATGACTGGTTCGTGTTCTTCGCCACCCGCACCGGCCGGGTCAAGAAAACGCCGCTTTCGGACTTTGCCAACATCCGCGCCAACGGCATCTGGGCGGTACTGCTCGAAGACGGTGATGAACTGGTCGACGTGGCGTTTACCGATGGCGATCGGGATGTGCTGCTGTTCTCTTCGGCCGGCAAGTCGATCCGCTTCAGCGAGGCAGACGCCCGGCCGATGGGCCGGCAGACCCGCGGTGTGGTCGGCATTCGTCTCAAGCCGGATCAGCGCGTGGTCTCGATGCTGGTCACCGACGCCGGCAACGGCGGCGACATCCTGCTGGCGACCGCCCGCGGTTACGGCAAGCGCACTTCGCTCGAGGAGTTCCCCGTCTACAAGCGCGGCGGGCAGGGTGTGATTGGTGTTCAGACTTCGGAGCGCAACGGCAACCTGGTGGCAGCACTCATGGTCGCCGAAGACGATGATGTCATGCTGACCTCCAACGCCGGTACCCTGGTGCGTACCTCGGCCAGCGAGATCTCGCGGCTTGGCCGCAACACCCAGGGGGTGACGCTGATCCGCCTGGGTGACCAGGAGGAGCTCATCGGCATGGCTCGCGTGGCCGCCTCGGACGAGGAGGAAGGCGACGTCGGAGAAGACCCGGCCGACTGAATCGTTTCAGTCGACCGGGTCGGTGATGCCGGCCCGATCAGTCGGCAGCGTCGATTCCCTCGAAGCGATCGCGGAATATCTGCACCTCGCCGCTGATTACCTGCAGCGTTACGGGCACTTCGATCAGCTCGGCGGACGGATCGTTTGTCGTCACGCAGAGCAGGGCCGCATGTTCGCCTTCGTCGAGGTCGCCGGTATCGAACGTCACGGCAATCTCCATCTGCTCTCCGGGCACCAGCGTGCCGCTGGATTGATCCAGGCTCAACCAGGACACGCCGGATGGGTCAACGCAGCTCGGCGGTTCCTGCTTGTGCAGGGTGACCGTCACTTCCGACCAGTCCATGCCGCCTTGCCATTCGTCGACGAATCCGAATTGCCAGTCGCCTTCATCCTCGACGCCTTCGGCCCCGAAGATATCGGGTCCGATATGCGTGCTGGCGTAGGTGCCCGGGTTGCCGGAACCGTCACCCTGGAACGCCCAGTCGGGGTAAGACGTCTGGTAGCCGCCGACCGAATACGAGCTGCTGTCCGGTGCGGTGAGGGTCATCGACGCATCGGACGCCCAGGCGCCGCCTCCCAGATCGGAGACCGTGCCCTCGAAGGAGAAACCGACCACCTGACCGTTGGAATCGATACCGGCCGGGACGGTCTGGCTGGCACTGCCGCTGCCGGGCAGCGAGAAATCGGCAAGGCTCAGCGTCTCATCCAGGAGCGGGTCGTGGTCGTCGCGGGCGTTGGCGGGCAGGTCGGTGGCGGCCGACCAGTCGAAACTCTCGCTGCCGACATTGGAGACGGTGATGGTTTCCTGCCCGGTCTGTCCAGTCGGCAGGGTTGCCTGCAGGCTCGCCGGCGAGAGTGCGGCGAGCTGCTCGGTCAGCCACGCGGCCTCGGGCACACCGAGATTGCCCGCGCTGTCGACGGCCTGGAAAAAGACCAGGCGCGGTAGCGAGACGGGATCGGTCAACTCGATGCTCGCGTCGAACCCGGTGATTGGCGCCTCCTCTTCGGGCTCGATTGTGTACCAGGAACCGGCCTGCCCGGGCGGTGCATCGAGGCTGACCCGCACAGCGACGACATCCTCGGTCGGGTTTTGGGAAGGTCCTTCGGGCGAGCCACCGCGGTCGAAGCGCGTGTCATCGAGCATGCCGATGACGCGCAGTGTGTCGTCCTGGGTGTTGACAACGCCGATTGCGTCGATCACGTCCGGCCCCGATGGCGCCTGGTAGGGGCGCTCGGCGGCCTTGGCCGTATAGACCAGGGACTCATGGATATCCTCGGCAATGGTGGTCTCCCAGGTCCCGCAGTCCTCCTGGAATGCGGTGCCGATCTCGTAGGTGAAAGCGGCCACGCCGAACTCGCCGTGGGCGTAGTCGGTCATCGTGCCGCCAGCAGAGTAGAGAATGTCGCGGCCAACCTCGTAGCCAGTGAAAAAGCCGAGCTTGCGGCCCAGCCAGGCGAGCTGGTCGTGGTTGGGCGCGTTGTTCTCCACGCCACTACCGGCGCCTTCCCAGGGAAAGAGGATCAGCTCGCTGAACGAGTGCAGCGACAGAAAGATGCCCTCGGCGTCGGCCGGGACCGGATCGCTGCCGCGCCAGGGCCGGGCGCTCGCCTGTCCGGGCCAGTTGCGGTCGAACACGGTCTCGAGGTAGTCCTGGACTGCCTGGGTCTCGGGTTCCGATGCCGGGTCCGTGCCGCGGTAGATCTGGCTGCAGGTGTCGCCACTGGACGCATCGCCCCAGAAATAGTTGCTGTTGCGGTTCAGGTCGACGCCCGGCGTGCCGCCGGGGCAGGCTTCGAGGTTCGAATTCTTGCGCCACATGGACTGGCCGTCCTCGACGGCCCGACGGCCATCGGGGTTCTGCTGGGCAATGATGTGGACCTCGCGATGGTCGACCAGCCAGCGCGCGGTCGGGTCGTCGTCGTAGCCGGTCAGCAGCCATTCGGCGAAGCGGGTGGCCGCCTCGGCGGTGGTCAGTTCGCGCGCGTGCTGGGCGGCCATGATGACCAGCGGAGCCTGGTCGTGGTCGACGTTCTGGTTGGCTATGATCAGGACGTGGATGTCGTCGCCGTCGGGATTGCCCTGTTCGGCCAGCCAGGACTGGCCGATGGTTTCCCAGCGCGCCAGCTCGGGGTTGGCATCGGCCAGGGCTGCGAGGTCGGTATGGGTCTCGTCGACGGTGCGATAGCAGGGGAAGTCCGGTATGCCGGACTTGTCCGCTGCGCGCCAGGCTTCGCGATCGGCGGTCGCGAAGCGCTGCAACAACTCGGTGCGGCGGATATCGGACTCGACGCGATAGCCCAGCGCCTCCACGGCGGCCCGGCCGCGCGGGGTGACGTACAGAATGACGGTTCCGCGGCGACGGTCGACGCCCCAGAAGTCGCCCAGGCGGCGCAGGCGCGGATAGTCCTCGCGCTCGACGTCGTGAATTTCGATGACTTCGCTGTCGCCAATGTCGGCCGATACGGGTGTCGCAAAACACAGCAGCGCGAGCACGGCGGCGAAGAGGAAAGGGTGGTGACGGGTCATGGTTTCTCTCCCCGGTCCGTTGGATCCGGAACCCGGACGTCAACGGGATTGCTGGTGACAAAAAAAACCCGGCCGGAAGTCCGGCCGGGCCAGGGGGCACTCTTGACGGTGCCTTCGATTTTTTCAGGCCTGCCGGATCAGTCTTCCGAGCCTTCGAAGCGGTCCTGGAAGATGATCAGGTCGGCCACTTCGAGCTCGATCGGCATGGGAACCAGCTCGGCATTCTCGGCGTTGGTCGCGATGCACAGGTAGCCGAGGTACTCACCGAAGGCCAGCCCGGATGAATCGACCAGCACGCTGACCGACTGCGAGTCACCTTCGCCGACGACGCCGTTATCCGGGTCGACGCTGAGCCAGTCGACGCTGGTCAACTCATCGCCGCAGACCGGCAGGGGCGTCTTGTGCAGGGTGATGGTGACATCCGACCAGTCCATGGCATCTTCCCAGGTGTGATCGAACTCGAAGGTCCAGGTGCCTTCTCCTTCCACACCCTCTTCGCCGAAGATGTCCGAGCCGATGTGGGTGCTGGCGTAGGTGCCGTCATCGTCGGAGGTGCTACCCTGAAAGTCCCATGCATTGTCGCCGCCGAAGCCGCCGAGGCTGTAGCCGGTGCCGTTCGGAGACGTGATGGTCATGACCATGTCGGAGGCCCAGGTGCCAGTGCCTGAGATGCCCGAGACGGTGCCTTCGAAGCTGAAGCCGACCACCATGCCGAGGGTTTCCAGGCCGCCTTCGGCGTCGCGCTCGATGATGCCCTGGCCGTCCGGCGGCAGGGTAAACGGATCGATGGCCAGGCCCTCGTCGAGTGCCGGGTCGTGCTGGCCGCGCGCGCCTGCGGTCCCTGGCTGGTCGGTGACGATCGACCAGTTCAGGTTGCCGGTGCCGGTGTTGCTGATCTCGAGCTCTGCCGAGTCGTTGTCATTGCCGCCAACCGTGAAGCTGAACTCGCTGGCCGAGAACCCGGCGACCGGTTCGAGGCGGGTGGTGAAGCTGCGGGTATCGCTCCAGGCATTGTCGCTGCACAGGTTGATGCCCTGGACTCGCCAGAAGTACTCGGTACCGGTTTCCAGCGCGGCCCCGGGCGAGAACTCGCTGGCCTCGAGGACTTCGTCGACGACCAGATCGCCGAAGCCGCTGTCGGTGGCTACCTGGATGCGGTACTCGGCGACGTCCGGCAGTCCATCCCAGTCGAACTGGGGCTGCAGCGCGAGATCTGCCGAGCCGTCCTCGGGTAGGGTCAGTGCCGGCCCGCTGGTCAGCGGCTCGTCAAGCAGCAGGTTCAATGCGGCGGTTTGAACGTCTTCGCCGTCGTCGCCCGTGAGGGTGATTTCGCTCAGACCGGCCTCGGCGCTGTCGTCGACCGTCAGGGTCCAGATGGCATCGCCAGGCACTTCGACCGGGTCGGAGTCGGGGTCGAGGTCGGTCGATACACCGGCCGGTTCACCGGCGGTCGAAAGGCTGACGGTGCCCGAATAGTCGCCGATGCTGCTGATACTGACATCGACCTGCGAGGTCTCACTGCCGCTGTCGGGGACGCACATGCCGATCTCGTCCGGGTCCAGGGAAATGGCAAAGGTCGGGTCTCCGATCACACAGTTGTAGCAGCTCAGGGCAAAGTCCTGGCTCGGGTCGCCCGGGTCGTAGGGGTTGAGGGCGTCGCCGGCCAGGTCAGTGGCCGAGACGGTGATGTCGACCGCGCCGCCGTGCTGTGCGGCGTCGAGGAACACGCCCTCGAGGTTGTTCATGCCATCGGCGTCGCCGCCGGGCTCGGACCAGCCATCGGGGCCGATGACGTTGCCCAGGTAGGTCTCGCCGTTGGCCTCGACGACCAGGTCGAGATTGTTGACCCAGGCCGGGGCCGTGCCGCCCTGGCCGTGGCCCGGGGCGTCGGTCCAGGCCAGCATGATCCGCACCGGTTCGTTCGGGTCGACCGCGCTGAAGCTCAGATTCCATTCCTGCCCGGCCGAGGTAAAGACTTCTTCCTGGTCGATGGTGTAGACCTCCAGGTCGTGGTTCATGACCAGGTCAAGATCGAGCCGTCCGTAGCCCTGGAAGCGATCGGGGCGATGGCCCAGGGTGCCGCCGTCGGCGTTGGTGTTGCCCACCAGATCCTGCGCGGCGGCGGTGAATACCGACTTGATCAGCGCCGGCGAGGGGTTCTCGCCGGTCTGTTCGATGTACTTCTCGGCCCAGACCGAAACTGCACCACTGACCACGGGCGAGGCCATCGAGGTGCCGCAATAGCCGGCTGAATGCGCCGTGTTACTGGAATTGACGGTGCTGTCGGTTCTGCAGCCCGGGGCCACGATATGCGGCACGCGCCGGCCGTCGCAGGCCGGACCGTGGCCGGAATTGCCGGAAACATCGAAGATGTTTCCGATCTGGGTGCCATCGTTATTCTGCAGCGCTGTCGAGCCGACAGCGAACAGATTCTTGGCCTCGTCGGGCGAGCCGAGCGAGCTGGGCGCGCAGGAACCGCCGGAATCGCCGTTGCCGTTCATGATCGACCAGACGGCGAGCACCGGGAACTGCTCCGCGGCATCGGGATCGGCATCGCGAGAGATGAAATCGATTTGCTGGGTCGGAATGTCGTAGCCCTGCGGTGAGCCGGTCGGACCCCAGGAGTTGTTGGTCAGCAGCGCGCCGCTGCGGGCCGAATCCTCGTAGATCTGCAGCATGCCGTCAGGAACCATGCCGCCCGGGCCCCCACCGCTAAGGAATGGTCCGGAGCGGTGGGTGCCGATGCTCGCGCCCGGCGCGACGCCCTGGC
>CAYQJJ010000108.1:0-9033 GCA_964417745.1 uncultured Wenzhouxiangella sp. | reverse complement strand
TCCGGTCGATCAGGGCAGGGTGACCGGGTCCGGCGGGGTCCAGCCCTCGGCGCGATGCTCGGCGACCACGGCGGTGTAAATTCCGCCGCGCACGTTGAAGTCGGCCGTCAGGCGCATGAAGCGCGGCTGTGTGGTGGCCACCAGGTCGGCCAGGATCCGGTTGGTGACGGCTTCATGGAAGGCGCCTTCGTTTCGGAAACTCCAGACGTAGTTCTTGAGGGCCTTGAGCTCAACACAAAACGCCTCGGGGATGTATTCAAGAGTCAGCTCGGCAAAGTCGGGCTGGCCGGTCTTCGGGCACAGGCAGGTAAATTCGGGAATGCGGATACGAATGGTATAATCGCCCGCTTGATTGGGGTTGGGGAAGACTTCCAGGTCCCGGCTGGGCTGGCTGGGCATCGATGATTTCCTTCAAGGTTGTGGTCAACGGCGGCTATTATCGCCCGTTGGAATGAAAACGAAAACGTAGAGTTCAGCAGGTTCCCTAATGCGGCTGACCGCAATCAAATTATCCGGCTTCAAGTCCTTTGTCGAGCCGACTACGGTCAAGTTCCCGTCCAACCTGATGGGGATTGTCGGGCCCAATGGTTGCGGCAAATCCAACATCATCGACGCCGTGCGCTGGGTCATGGGCGAGAGTTCGGCCCGCCAGCTGCGCGGCGAATCCATGAGCGATGTCATCTTTTCGGGCTCGAGCTCGCGCAAGCCGGTGGCCACGGCCACGGTCGAGCTGATGTTCGACAATACCGATGGCCGGGCCGGCGGCGAATACGCCAGTTACAACGAGATTTCGGTCAAGCGCCAGGTCAGCCGCGACGGCCAGTCGAACTATTTTCTCAACGGCACCCGCTGCCGGCGCAAGGACATCACCGACCTGTTCCTCGGAACCGGGCTCGGGCCGCGCAGCTACGCCATCATCGAGCAGGGCATGATCTCGCAGATCGTCGAGGCCCGGCCGGAGGAACTGCGCGGCTTTCTCGAAGAAGCTGCCGGGGTGTCGAAATACAAGGAGCGGCGGCGCGAGACCGAGAACCGCATTCGGCACACGCGCGAAAATCTCGAGCGCCTCAGCGACCTTCGCGAAGAGGTCGCCAAGCAGCTCGAAAAACTCAAGCGACAGGCCAATGCCGCCGAGCGTTATCGCAAGCTACAGACCCAGTACCGGGAAGATGAGGCGCGCCTGATGGCGTTGCGCTGGCGCGAGCTGCGCGCCAGCGGCGAGGGCGAGGAGCAGGCCCTCAAGGCGGTCGAGAACAGTCTCCAGGAAGCGCTGTCGCGCCAGCGCGGCGCCGAGAAGGAGCTCGAGTCGCTGCGCGAATCCCAGCACCAGGCCTCCGAGGAGACCTCGCGAATCCAGGGCGAGCTCTACGAAGTGGGCAGCGAAATCGCGCGTCTCGAGCAGTCCATCGAGCACCAGCGCGAGATCCGCAAGCGCCGCGAGACCGAGTACGCCGAGACCGAATCCCAGCTCAACGAGCTCAAGCAGCACCTGGTGCTCGACAAGGCCCAGGTCAGCGAGACCACCGAGCGCATTGCCGAGCTCACGCCAGCGCTGGAAAAGGCGCGCGAAGACGAGACCGAGGCCGGTGAAAAGCTCGAAAAAGTCGAGTCCGACCTCAATCGCTGGCAACAGCAGTGGCAGGAACACCAGAGCGCGGCTTCCGGCGCGCGCAACCAGGCCGATCTTCTGCGCCAGCGCATCGAGCACCTGGACGATCGCATGAATCGCGCTGCCGAACGTCTCGCGGCGCTGCAGGGCGAGGACCGTGAAGGCGCGGCCGAGGCGCTCGGCAACGAAAAGGAACAGGCCGAGGCCGAACTGGCCGCGACCGAGCGCCGGCTGGAGGAGGCGCGCGAGCGCTCCGAGGCGGGCAAGACCGCGCTCTCCGAGCAGCGCGCCCATATCGAGAGCCGGCGCGATGCGCTCGAGCAGGCGCGCGCGGCACGGCACGAGCATCAGGGGCGGCTGGAGTCACTGCGCGTGCTCAATCGTGAAGAGGTCGACGACGAGGCGCTCGATGAGTGGTTCCGGGCCCGGGAGATCGATCCGGGCAAGCGCGTGCTCGAGCAGCTCAGGCTCGAGGATGAAAGCTGGACGCTGGCAGTCGAGACGGTCCTGTCGTCCTGGCTGCGGGCGGTCCGCATCGAGCGGGTCGACACCGTGCTTGGCTCAGCGCTGCCCGAGACCGGGCTGGTTGTCGCCGATGCTCGTGAAACCGCCCGGCCGGCGGGTAGCCTCGCCGAGGTGGTCCAGGGCGGCGGAGCGCTGGGCAGCGTGCTCGGTCGGGTCCGCCGGGCCGCGGATCTGGCGGATGCGCGAAAGCAGTTGGCAGAGCTCGCCGAGGGCGAGTCGGTGGTCACACCCGAGGGCTTGTGGCTGGGTCCGGGGTGGCTGCAGCAGCCCTCGGGTAGCCAGGACGAAGCCGGGCTGCTGGCCCGGGAGAGCGAGATTCGCGAGCTCGAACAGACCCTGGTCGACGACGATGCCGCCATCGAGGCCATCGAGGCCGATCTGGCGCGTGCCCGCGAGGCGCTGGGCGAGCAGGAATCCACTCTTCGCCAGACCGATCAGCAACTCCAGGAGCTGCAGCGCGAGAAAGCCCAGATCCAGGGCCGCTTGACCGGCATCGAGAGCCGCCTTGAGTCGCTGGAGAGCCAGCGCCGGGCTGCGGCCGAAGAATGCGACAAGCTGCGCCAGCGCCAGGGCGAGGATGAGGCCGCGGTCGGCGAAGCGCGGGCCGAAATGCAGAAGGTTCTCGAGGGTCTCGAGCAGGCCGAGGCCGGTCGGGAGCCACTGCGCCAGGAAAAGGAACAGCTCGACCAGGCTCGCGAATCCGCCCGCAAGGCGCAGCGCGAGGCCCGCGAGCGGCGCGAAGCGCTGTCGCTCAAGCTCGAGACCTCGCGCGCAAGTCTGGAATCGCTGCGCCAGTCGATCGAGCGCATGGACAGCCAGATCGGCCAGCTCCAGGGCCGCTATCTCGAGCTCAGCGAGGCGCTGGCCGAGGGTGATGGGCCGGTGCGCGAGCAGCAGGCCCAGCGCGACAAGCTGCTCGATCAGCGCCTGGAGATCGAAAACCGCCTGCGCGCGGCGCGCGAGCGGCTCGAAGCGCTCGAATCAAACTGGCGCGAGCAGGACGAGGCGCGCCAGAGCGCGGCCGCCGAAGCCGAAAAACTGCGCAGCGAACAGTCCGAGCGCCAGCTCCGGCGCAAGGAAACCGAGCTCAAGGCCGAGTCGCTGGCCGGGCGCATTCGCGAGCTGGATGCCGATCTCGACAGCCTGCTGGCCGAGCTGCCCGAGGGTGCCGAGGCCGAGCGTTATCAGAACGAACTCGAAGCGCTCGAGGGGCGGATACGCAAACTCGAGCCGGTCAACCTGGCCGCTATCGATGAGCACAAGAGCGAGTCCGAGCGCAAGGAGTACCTTGATCGACAGCACGCCGATCTCGAGGAGGCGCTCACGACGCTGGAAAAGGCCATCGAGCGCATCGATCGCGACTCACGCACGCGCTTTCGCGAGACCTTCGAGAAGGTCAACCAGAACATGCAAACGCTGTTTCCGCGCCTGTTCGGCGGCGGGCACGGCCATCTCGAAATGGTCGGCGACGACTGGCTGTCGGCCGGCGTGGCCATCATGGCCCGTCCACCCGGCAAGCGCATCGCGCGCATTCACCTGATGTCCGGGGGTGAAAAGGCGTTGACCGCGGTGGCCTTCGTGTTCTCGATCTTCAACCTCAACCCGGCGCCGTTCTGCCTGCTCGACGAGGTCGATGCGCCGCTCGATGACGCCAATGTCGGCCGTTTCTCCGAGATGGTGCGCGAGATGTCCGATCAGGTTCAGTTTCTGCTGGTAACGCATAACAAGGTCACCATGGAGGTGGCTCACCAGATGCTCGGAGTCACCATGCGTGAGTCGGGTGTTTCGCGCCTGGTCAGTGTCGACCTGGACAAGGCAGTCGCGCTGGTCGACGCATGAAAGAGCGCGAGGGGTTACACTTCGCCATGTTTTGGCTCGCTCCGAATGCGGACGAACGGATGTGGATTTGCTGCGCCTGATACTGCTGTTGGTCGGCCTCGTGATTCTCGCGGCGATGGTGCTGCTGCATCGGCCTGCCGGCGCGAGCGAGCGCAATTATCAGCGCTGGCTGGAGCGCTTCGGCCGAGCCGATGGCGCCCGCCGGGGCAAGACCGAACCGAGTCTGGGCGGGGGCAGCGAGAGCAGGGTCGATCCGGGCGAGGAACGCGCCGCATCGACGGCGAATCTCGCGGCCGGGCTGGCCTCGGCACGGATCTTCGCGCGCGATGAGGATGCCCCGTCCGGGCCGGATACCGATGCCGTCGGCAGCCCGGCTCGGCGCCAGAGCGAGCCGGACAAGATCGTCACACTGTATGTTCAGCGGCGCGAGGGCCGTCGAATCAACGGGCCCGAGCTGCGCGATGCCGCGGACAAGGCGGGCCTGAGCTTCGGCGAGATGAATATCTTCCATCGGCTCCAGGAGGGTGCGACCGAGCCGGTCTTCAGCGTTGCCAACCTGACCGCGCCGGGGCATTTCGACCCGGACAGCTGGCATGTTTTCGACACCCCGGGATTGACCATGTTTCTGACCCTGCCCGCGCCGGTCAGCGCGCTGGATGCCTGGGACGCGATGCTTGCCACCGGCCGTCGACTTGGTGAACTGCTCGAAGCCGAGGTCCTCGATGACGGGCACTGTCTCGTGACTCGCCAGCGCATTGCCCAGGTCCGCGAGGACATGCGCGAATACGACCGGCGCAAGGGCCTGGGTCACAAGCGCTGAGCCAATCGTGAGCGAACCCCGGCCTTCTCCGTCCCGGCGTGCCGCTGAGCTGCGCGAGCAGCTTGAAGCCCATAATTACCGCTATTACGTTCTCTCCGACCCGGTCGTCACCGACGCCGAGTACGACCGCCTGTTCGAAGAGCTGGTGCAGCTCGAGGCCGAGCACCCCGACCTGGTCACCGAAGACTCGCCAACCCGGCGCGTCGGGGCGCCTCCGGCCGAGGGGTTTGCCACCGTTGACCACCGGGTTCCGATGCTGTCGCTGGCCAACGCCTTCGAAGACGGCGAGGTCGGCGAGTTCGACCGGCGCATCCGCGAGCGGCTCGACCTGGAAACCATCGACTATTGCGCCGAGCCCAAGCTCGACGGGGTTGCCATCGCGCTTCGCTACGAAGCCGGGCTGCTGGTGCTTGCGGCCACCCGGGGCGATGGCCGCAGCGGCGAGGATGTTACCGACAACGTGCGCACCATCTCGGCCATCCCGCTGCGGCTGCGCGGCGACCGGCCACCGTCGGTACTCGAGGTGCGCGGCGAAATCTTCATGAGCCGCTCGGGCTTTAAGGCGCTCAACCAGAGGCTGGCCGACCAGGGGGAAAAGACTTTCGTCAACCCGCGCAACGCCGCATCGGGCAGCCTGCGTCAGCTCGATTCCCGGCTGACCGCCCGCCGCCCGCTGCGCTTTTTCTGCTACGGGGCGGCCACCGATGAGGGTATGCCGGATCGCCACAGTGAGCGCCTCGAGGCGCTGCGGTCGCTGGGTTTGCCGGTCAGTGACCAGGTTCGGACGGTAAGCGGGCTCGAGGGCCTGCTGGCCTACCATGCCGAAATCCAGGCTCGCCGCGCCGATCTCGACTACGACATCGACGGCGTGGTCTACAAGCTCGACGATCTCGACCAGCAGCGCGAAATGGGCTTCGTATCCCGGGCGCCACGCTGGGCGCTGGCCCACAAGTTTCCCGCCGAGGAAGAGACCACCCGCCTGGTCGGTATCGAGGTCCAGGTCGGGCGCACGGGTGCCCTGACTCCCGTCGCGCGCCTCGAGCCGGTGTTCGTGGGCGGGGTGACGGTGACCAATGCCACGCTTCACAACGCCGATGAGGTCGCGCGCAAGGATGTGCGCCCCGGCGACTACGTGATCGTTCGCCGGGCCGGCGATGTGATTCCGGAGGTGGTGCGTTCGCTGCCCGAAAGGCGTGAAGGCGAGCTTCCTGCCTGGCGCATGCCGGCAGACTGCCCGGATTGCGGCTCGGCGGTCGAGCAGGTCGACGGCGAGGCAGTCGCCCGCTGCACCGGCGGGCTGGTATGTCCGGCCCAGCGCCGGCGCGCGCTGGAACATTTCGCTTCGCGCAAGGCGATGGATATCGAGGGCCTCGGCAACCGCATCATCGAGCAATTGGTTGCACAAGACCTGGTGCACTCGCCAGCCGATCTTTACCGGCTCGACCAGGACACCCTGGCCGGGCTGGAGCGCATGGGCGAGAAGTCGGCGGCCAATCTGGTCGAGGCGATCGAGCGCAGCAAGCAGGTCACACTGGGACGCTTGTTGTTCGCCCTGGGCATCAGGGAGGTCGGTGAGGTGACCGCATCGAACCTGGCGCGCCATTTCAGAACCCTGGAACGCCTGGCCGAGGCCGACGCCGAAGCGCTTGAGCAGGTCCCCGACGTCGGCCCGATCATGGCCCGTCATGTCGAGGCCTTTTTTGCCGAGAGCCACAACCGGGAAGTTATCGAGGCGCTGCTCGGCGCCGGGGTTCGCTACGAGCCCGAGCCGGCCGAGACTGCCACCGAGCAGCCGCTGGCCGGCCGGACCTATGTGCTGACCGGTTCGCTGGGTTCCATGACCCGATCCGAGGCCAAGGCGAAACTGGAAGCGCTCGGGGCGAAGGTGACCTCGAGCGTGTCGAAAAACACCACCGGGCTGATTGCCGGCAGCGAGGCCGGTTCCAAGCTTGCAAAAGCCGAGTCGCTGGGCGTAGCCGTGATCGACGAGGAGGGCCTGAAGGCGCTGCTGGCAGAATGAATTGATTTCGATCAGACTGCCCGGGCACGGAATTTGTAGAATCGATCGACAGCCTGAATGAAAGAACTGTTTTGTAACGCCCGGTCAGGGCAGTAGCGAGGAGAAAGCCATGTCTGAACACATCAAGGAAATTCTGGTCCCCGTGGACGGGTCGGAGAACTCGATCCGCGCCGCGCGCTTTGCCATGGATATGGCCAGCGCGATGAATATCGGCGTGCGCCTGTTCTACGTCTTTCCGGCGGCATCGGTCGAGATCATCGGCATGGCCGGAATGTCGCGCAAGGACATCGACCAGGCCGCGCAGTCCTCGGCGCAGCGTGCCTTCGACAAGACCCGCGAGGGGCTGGGTTCGGATCTCATCGACAAGGTCGAGGAAGAGACCTCGATCGGCGACCCGGCCGAGGAAGTCATCCGCTATACCGAAGACGACCATGCGGTTCTCGTCGTCATTGGCCGCCGCGGGCTCACGCGCATGAAAAGCCTGTTGCTCGGCAGCGTCAGCGACAAGGTGCTGCGCCATGCCAAGAGCCCGGTTACCGTGATTACCTGAGTGCCGCGCGCCCTCTCCCGTCGGCCCGGCGGGTGAGGGCAACGGCTTGACGCGTGCGTGTTAAATTCCGGGACATGACAGAAGCGAGCAAGCATTCTCAGCGGGCGAACCCCAAGGTGGTCGAAGTCGACTTCTCGGCGGGCCACCAGGGTCAATCACGGATCGGTGACAACGATCGCGGGGCGGTGTTGATCGAGCATCCAGCGGCCAACGCCCTGCGCCCGCAGGCCGGTGGCATCAGCGATTCCTGGACACGAGTGACCGGCCCACCCGGCAATCTCTGAAGGGTTGCCCGGCTCGGGCCCTGCCGGCTCAGCCGCCGATCCGCTCGAGCCAGCGCTCGATCAGAAAACGCGCGATCGAATCGCGCCTTGGCAGGCAGAGCGTACAGTCTTGATCTCCCCATTCGCCGGCATTGCGCACCTCCTCCGGGTTGAACCAGGCCGCGTTTTCCAGTTCCCCGTCGTGCCGTGTAATGCGGGTGGTGCGCGCGTGGGCATGAAAGCCGATCATCAACGATGAGGGAAACGGCCAGGGCTGCGAGGCCAGGTATTCGACCCGGTCGACCTCGATGCCGCTTTCTTCGTGAACCTCGCGGACGACCGCCTCCTCCAGGCTTTCGCCGGGCTCGACGAAGCCGGCCAGAGTCGAATGTACCCCGGGAGGAAATCTTGAAGAGCGCCCCAACAGGCAGACCGGGTTGGCGGCCCCTGCATGCTCGACCAGCACAATGATCGCCGGGTCGGTTCTGGGAAAGGCCCGCCCGCCGCACGCCGGCCGGCTGCAGATGCGCAGATGACCGCCCTGATCGCTCCTGGTGGGGGCCCCGCAGCGGCCGCAATAGCGATGTGTACGGTGCCAGAACAGCATGCCACGGGCGTAGGCGAGCAGGGCGGCATCGGCACGATCGAGAATCGGCCCGACGCGCCGAAGGTCGATGAATTCGCCCTCGGCGAGCGTCTCGGCATCGTGCTGGTCGAGATGCGACAGGTCGGCCGCGAAAACCGGAGAGCGATGCTCGATGCCAAGAAAGACCAGTTCGTCAGAGTGTGCGCGCAGCGCGATCGTCCGGCGCAGCGCCGATGATGAGAACGCGCCGTCGGGTCTGACAAGGTTGCGATCACGCCAGACCGGAATCAGGCGACTGGCCGAGTCAGCCATCGCCTGCTCCAGCCATTCGCGGTTGCGGCGCTGCTCGGCGGCGCGATCCAGGCCCGACCCGGCGTAGTGGAGCGTCATCGGCTTAGCTGTCGGGCCAACCCAGGCGGGCCCTTTACCCGGAGTCGGCCGCGGATTTTTTGAGCGCGGCCCGAATCTGCCCGAGGTTCAGATCGGATGCTGAATCGGGAAACAGGCACAAACGCCGGGTCTTGCCCTCGTCGAGCCGGATGGTGATCCAGGTAAACAGTGGCGTCGACCGGGCCCGGCCCTTGAGACGGCCTGGATAGGCGTGACCATGGCGATCGACCAGGGTAAGGTGCCGGTCCGGGGCGATCAGCAGCTTGCGCCAGCGGCGCTGGTTGATCCGGTTGACCTGCCAGGCCCAGATCACGGCAATGATCAGGGCGGCCACGACAAACACTACGAACCCGGGGCCGGCATAGAACATTCCGGCCAGGGCCACCATGGCCAGCAGCGTGACCAGCCCCTGATGAAACAGCGATGTCTTG
>CAYQJJ010000107.1:0-9083 GCA_964417745.1 uncultured Wenzhouxiangella sp. | reverse complement strand
CCATGGCTGTGCGGGGCGGGGATGCCGTACTCGGTTTCAAAGCGCCGGTAGGAGGCGCCCACGAAGCCGCGCTCGCCGATCCAGCTTGCCCCGAATGTGCCGGAGAGCACTTCGACAAAGCTGTTTTCGAGCGTGCCGTCGAACTCTTCATGGTCATGATCGTTATCGTGGCCATGGTCGTCGTCGTGTCCGAACTCGCGTCGTGCCGGGGCCGGGATTTCGTAATCGTCGGCATCGCGCCAGCTGCCGTCGAGGTGCCAGGCGAAGTTGCCGCCACCGCCGCCGAGCTTCAGGGCACCACTGCGTTCGTCGGCCACGGTGTCGCCGCGAACCTCGTAGCGGCCCTCGAACGGGGTGCTCGGCACCTGCTCGGGGATGCGGTTGTCGATGACGTTGACCACGCCACCGGAGGCGCCCGAGCCGTAGAGCAGGGTGGCCGGGCCGCGCAGGATTTCGATGCGGTCGACGAGCATCGGGTCGACGGTCACCGCGTGATCGTCGCTCTGCGCCGCGGTGTCGGCGGTCGACAGGCCGTCTTCGAGAATGCGTACCCGCGGCCCGGAGAGCCCGCGAATGATCGGTCGCCCGGAGCCCTGACCGTAGAAGGTCGAATGAATGCCGGGCTCGTTCTGCAGCGTCTCGCCAAGCGTGAGGCCGCGCCGGTCGTCGAGTCGTTCGCCGGCCAGCACCTGGATCGGATGGGCGGTTTCGAGCGAGCTGCGGCCGAACGGCAGCGCCTGGACGACGAGCTTCTCGAGCTCGTGTAAGTGGCGCAGGGTGTCATCGGCGCGAACGTCCGCTGTGGCCGGGCTGCTGGCCAGCGCCAGTGAAATCGATAGCGCGAGAGTGGATTGCTTCATGGGATGGAGTCTCCGGGATTTGTGTAGATAATGTTATATCGTAACATTATTGGGACGGGTGCGGAATGCACAAAAAGCCATGGCGGGGCGTCAGCGCATTGGCTCGGCGGCGATGACGTAATCGGCGCCGTGGCGCAGGCCGTCTTCTTTTTGCGCCAGCTCGAGCGCTTCGGCGCGCAGGGCTTCCACCTCGGCGCGCATGGCCTCGGCCAGGGCGCTCGAGCCGATGCGTTCGAGGCGCTTGAGGCACATATCGAGCTGGCTGTTGACGAAGCGCTCGCGGTAGGTGATCGGGAAAACACGCGTATCGACCACCCGAAAGCCGGCCTGGCCGAGCTGGCGCACGATCCAGTCCATGGGAAATTCCCGGTACGGGCGCTCGCCGGCCAGCAGCAGGCAGGCATCGCGCAGGCAGCCGATCCGGCGGATCACACCGCCGGCCCCGGTCGGCGCCGGAAACGGCACGTAGGGTTCGACGCCGATCACATACACCCGACCGGCCACGTGCGGGCGCAGGCGCTCGAAGACGCGCTCCTGCCAGTAAGGCGAAAAGCCCTCGATGGCGCCGACCAGGTAATCCATCAGTACCGTGTCGAAGGTTTCGCCGTAGAGCAGGCTGTCGTTGGTCCAGTTGCCCACCAGGATGCGGTCGTCGCGCCGGATCCGGTCGCCGACGCTGTCGCGGACCTGGTCGGCCATGCGGTGCGAGGCGGTGATGGCGGTCCAGTCGACGGTATCGAGCGTGGTCAGCCAGTTGATCGACTGGCGCCCCGTGCCGGCGTCCAGAAATCGGCCCCATGGCCGGTCCCCCTGGAGGTTCTCGAGGTGTTTGAAAAGCGATGAAATTTTCTTCTCAGCCATGTTTTCAGCCGTGCCGTCGGCGCGCTGGTGAACAAAAGGATAATGTTATAATATTTCAATGGCGGAGGGAAGTGTTTCGAACCGCCGCAGCAGCGAACCTCAGCGTGCGCTTCGTCAACAGACCTGTGCTCTAGTGTATTGTCCGGCCTCCAACCGGTTCCCTTTGCCCGGCCCTGGCGGCCGGGCTTTTTTTTGCCCTGACGTGCCGAAGTCTTCGCGCAGCCAGTGACGCAACCATTCCATTCCGCAGTACCCGGCCTCGAGGTCGGGGAGCAGGCCGGGCACGAAGCCGCGCGCCTCGAAACCCGCCAGCAGTGCCCCGTCGCGGCTGATGACGTGCACCGGAACCGCCGCGCTGGCTTCGCGGCCGGTGATCACCGAGGCCGGCTGGTGGTCGCCAAGCACGATCAGCAGCGCATCCTCCGGCAGACTGCGCCGCGCCCAATCCAGTGTGACTTCCAGGGAATAGGCCACGCTTTGCGCGTAGGCCCGGCGCAGCGCGTCCGGGTCGAGCCACAGCGAGACCGGATTGCCACCGCTGTCGCGCCAGCGCTCGTAGACCTGACCGTCAACGATCCGCTCCGGGTCGGCAAGCGGCTCGATGACCGGGCTCCAGGGCCAGTGGCTGCTGATCAGCGCAATCTGGGCGAATACCGGCCGGTCGTGGCGCGGGCGGATCTGGTCGCCGAAGGCGTGCAGGGTGAATTCATCGGGCATGGTCACCCAGCCCAGCGATGGGCCGGCGTAGCCCATGTCGTCGGCCGCGAGGACCCGGTCGAAGCCGAGCTGTTCGCCCTCGGGCCAGTCCATGACGATTGCCGGGGCGAGCTTGAGTGCGGCGTGCCCGGTGGCGCGGAAGTCGGCCGACAGCAGGTCGATGTCGCGTTCGAGCAGCATGCGGTACCAGAGATCGTTGTCGATCGCCAGGCCACTCAGCAGCGTGGCATGGGCCAGCCAGGACTGGCCGCCACGGATCGGCGCGGCGACCCTGCCGCTCGCCATTGCCATGCCGGCACCCTTGAGCCGGCCCTGCCAGCGCTCGAGCAGCGGCGCGAGGTGCTCGGCGTAGCGGTCCTGGTCCAGCGCGCTGGTGCCGTAGGATTCGATCAGCACGATGTAGACATCCCGCCCGGCCAGTCCGGGCAGCGCTCGTGCCGCGAAGGCCGGGTCGTCCTCGGCCGCGAGGAGTTCGCGCCGGGCGCGCCGGGTGTCGGACAATTCGCCGATCTGCTGGTCGACCATGGTGACGACCAGCGGCTCGACGCCCGGCAGGCGGGGGCCGGCCCACGGCAGGCTCAGCCCGAGCCCGATCACGATAACGGCGAGCAGCGACCCTCGTCCGGGGCGAGGCGCGTGGCCGAGCATTCGCCAGACCGCCCAGCCGATACCGGCCGCGGCCAGCGCGGCGAGCATTGCAGCGGCGATCGCCGCGACGGGCCCGATGCTGCCGTCGATCAGGTTGAACCCGGCGCGCAGCATGAGCACGTCGATCACGACGTTGAGCGGCCGACTGAGGACCGAGCGCACCAGCCCATCGAACACGCCGGCGATAATGACCAGCGCGAGTGCTCCGGCCAGCGCCAGGCGCAGCGCCGAACGCCCGGCACGCTCGGGCAGGACCAGCACCAGCGCCACCACCAGCCAGGCCTCGGGCGAGAGCCAGACGCTGCCGGGCTGCCCGTCGCGCCACCAAGCCGGCAGCACCAGCATCAGGTTGATCGCCAGGCCGGCCAGCAGCAGCCGGATCAGGGGTCGGCGGGTCAGGGGCTGGCGGGTTGGGGGGATGGGCGTTTCGGAGTTCACTCGCAATGGCGCAGAATGGAAGTCATGACGACTGTGACATGCGCCAGGGCCAACCGTGTCAACGGCCCGGATGATGGCCGCCCGGGGGCGCGCCGATGAACCCCCGCCGCGCCCTCGGCCTGGCCCGCTCGATGTGGCATTACCGCCGCCCCGGGCGGCTGCGCGGCCTGCTGGCCCTGTATCGTCCGCTGGTCCCCGCCGGCGGCCTGGCTTTCGACATCGGCGCACACCTCGGGGATCGCACGCGCGCCTTTCGCCGCCTCGGCGCCCGGGTCGTGGCGCTCGAGCCGCAGCCCGATTTCATGCGCTGGCTCAAGCGCTTTCACGGCCGCGACGGCGGCGTTGTTCTGGATGCGCGTGCCGTCGGCGCAGAGCCCGGCCGCGCGCGCCTGGCGCTGAGCGAGACCCACCCGGCCGTGGCCACGCTGTCGCCGGACTGGCGCGCCGAGGTCAGCGCGGGCCACACCGGCTTCGCCGGGGTCGAGTGGCCCGGGTCGCTCGAGGTGGCGGTGACCACGCTCGATGCCCTGATCGAGGCCCACGGGGTTCCCGATTTCTGCAAGATCGACGTCGAGGGCTTCGAGGCCGAGGTGCTCGCGGGCTTGAGCCGGCCACTGCCGGCGTTGTCGGTGGAGTTTGTTGCCGGCGCGCTGCACCACGCGCGGGCCTGCGTCGCTCGCCTGGGCGAGCTGGGCGACTATCGCTACAATGCCGTACCGGGCGAGCAGCGGCGTTTCCTGTGGGCCGACTGGGCCGGGCCGGAGGCGGTCGTGGAGTGGCTCGGCGCCGGGGCCGGCGGGCTGGCCTCGGGAGACCTCTATGCTGTCCGACATGACCCGACCGGAGGCTGATGCCGTGCTCGATCAAGCCGTACTCACCCATTGGGGCGATCTTGCCACCACCGATTTCGACCGCCTGGCCGGTCGCCGGCCGGTCGCCGTGCTGGCTCTCGGCGCCATCGAACAGCACGGCCCGCACCTGCCGCTGGCGACCGACCGGATCATTGGCGAGGGCCTGCTGGCCGCGGCCGCCGAGCGCCTGGACGCCGACTTTCCGTTACTGGCGCTGCCGACCCTGGCGCTCGGGGCGAGCGACGAGCACGCCGAGTTTGCCGGAACGCTCTCCCTGACCGCCGAGCAGATGCACCATCAGCTCCTGGCCATTGGCTCGGGTGTTGCCCGGGCCGGGGTCGACCGGCTGGTGCTGGTCAACGCCCACGGCGGCAATATCGGCCTGATGGACGGCGCCGCGCTGGCGCTGCGCCGGGCTCGGGGGATGCTGGTGGTCAAGGCCAGCTACATGCGTTTCGAGCCCCCGGGCGACCTGCTCGCGGCGAGGGAATTGCGCGATGGGCTGCACGGCGGCCTGGCCGAGACGGCGATGATGCGCCACCTCGCGCCGGAGCTGGTCCGCATGGACCGGGCCGAGTGTTTCGATTCGCGTCAGCCCAACGAAAAAGCCCTGGCGCCGCAGGGTGAAGCCGCCTGGGCCTGGCTGGCCGGCGACCTCAACCCGCCCGGCGTGGTCGGCGACGCAGCTTCGGCGACACCACAGCTGGGTGCCGATCTGGTGGCCTATTATTCCGGCCGCCTGGCCGAGGTTCTCGAACAGGCCCGCTCGATGGCCTGGCCGCCAGCTGGCTGAAGAAAGCCTTATTCGCTACCCAGGGAACCGAGCATTTCATCGAGCAGGTGCCCGGAGCGGCTGGCCTTGGCGGTGAGATAGCCCCGGTTCTGCTGCGTAACCCGGCCGTAGATGCTGCCGCGCCGGGCGACATCGATGCCACCCTCGCTCAGCGCCCGAACCTTGGACGGGTTGTTGGTGAGCACCCGAACCCGCCGGATCGACAGCGAGGCGAGCATGTCAACGGCCACCCGGTAGCGGCGCTCGTCCTCGCCGAAACCCAGGATCTGGTCGGCATCGACGGTGTCGTGGCCTTCGTCCTGCAGGGCATAGGCGCGCAGCTTGTTGGCCAGGCCGATGCCGCGGCCTTCCTGGGCCAGGTAGAGCAGCACGCCGCCGCCGAGCTTTTCAATCGCGGCCACGGCGTTGCGCAGTTGTTCGCCGCAATCGCAGCGCAGGCTGCCGAACAGGTCGCCGGTCAGGCAGGCCGAATGCAGGCGCACCGGCACCTCGTCGGGCCAGATCGCGGGGTCGCCGATGGTCACGGCGATGTGCTCGCGCAGACCGTCGGGCTCGCGAAACAGGATGAAGCGCGAGCGGGCCGAATCGCTCAGCGGCACGTCGGCCTCGCTGATGCGCTGAAGCATGCCGGCACCGAGCTCGAAGCAACGCTCGGCCGAGCTTGCGGCCACGCGCAGCATGCGTCCTTCGGCCACCGCTTGTTCGACGTCCGATTGTCCCGCCGCCACCCGTGCTGTCAGCGCGGCCGGGATCAGCAGCGCACGGCGCATCAGCGCCAGCGCGGCGCGCTCGGTACGGCTGGCCGGGCGGGGGTCGTGAAACAAACCGGCGTGAGCGCCGTCGCTGGCCGCCGCGGCCCGGTAGAGGGTCTCGGCCCGGGCGCCTGCGCCCTGGCGCAGCGGCAGGCAGGCCGCTTCGGTGTGGATCGTCAGTCCCATGGCTTCCATGCGGTGCCGGGTCAGCGTCAGGGTCGGCGTACTGCCTTCGGGCAGGCGCGCTTCGGTCGATGCGGACTCGGCGATGGATTCGATCGGAAAGACCATCACGCTGGCCTCGGGACGGTCGCGATCATCGTCGATGAGGACCGGGAGGCCCCGGCGAAGATCGAATATCGCGCGCTCTACCTGGTGCATGGGCGTTTCACGTCTTATGTCATCATCAAAACATGTCAATCAACGGTAAGCGAGATGCGGCTTGATTGTGTGAAATGCTACCCCCGGGACGGGAATCCCCGGTCGTGGGGCTGACCCTGGAGCGGATCTGGGACGCGCTGATCGCGGCCCGGGCGCACGACTGGCATGCTGAGCCGGTCTGGCGACGGCGTCTGTCGGGCGGCGAACTGTCGCTGGACCAATCCGGGCGCTGGCAGGTGGCCGAGGGCCTGTTCGACGAGCGCGCGCACACCCTCCTCGATACGCTCGCGCCGCTGCTGCCACCCCGGCGCCTGGCCATCGCCCAGCTCGGGCAGAGCCTGGACGGGCGCATCGCCACGCAAAGCGGTCACTCGCACTACATCAATGGCCCGGTCGCCCGCGCTCACCTGCACCGCCTGCGCGCGCTGGTTGATGCGGTCGTCATCGGCGCCGGCACTGCGCTGGCCGACCGCCCCCGGCTGAGCGTGCGCCAGGTCGCCGGACCCGACCCGGTGCGCGTGATCATCGATCCGCGTGGGCGCGTGCCGGCCTCCGGGCCGCTTTTCGAGCCCGGCGATGCGGTGGCGCCGGTACTGCACCTGATCGCAACCGGTGTCGAACCCGAACCCGCGCCAGCCCACGTCGAGCGCCTTCGGCTCGACCTGGCCGGGGGCGGCTTCGCACCGGCCGCCATTCTCGATGCCCTGGCCGAGCGCGGGCTGGGGCGGGTGCTCGTCGAGGGCGGTGCCGACACCGTCTCGCGCTTTGTCGATGCCGGCGCGCTCGACCGGCTGCACCTGTTGATCGCGCCGCTGATCATCGGCTCGGGGCGAAGCGGTCTCGAGCTTCCGGTCATCGATCGGCTCGATCAGGCACGCCGTCCGCCGTTCCGGCACTTTCCGCTCGGCGACGAGCTGCTGATCGACGTCGAGCTGCGCTCCGTGTCCCGCTGACCCCGGGGCGTCAGCGTCGTTGGGAGCCGGAGCCGGGCTGGCCGAAAATCAGGTCGTTGAGCGGCTGGCCGGTATTGCCCGAGGGAAACGGCGAGTTGAGAAACACCGCCAGGGTCGAGGCGATGTCCGAAGGCGCGACCGGGGCGCTGGACTGGCCGTGGGGTACGTCGGCGCCGTAGAACAGGATCGGCACGTGGACATCGTTGGCCCAGGGCGAGCCGTGGCCGGTAAAGCCGGTGCCCAGGTCGCCGCGGGTGTGCGGTTTGAGCCAGACCAGAACGTCCCCGGAGCGCCCGCGGTAGTAACCGTGCATGGCACGCGCCCGTGCGCCCTCGGAGAATTCCCGGTTCTGGAGTGCATCGGCGGTGATCGCGTCGGCGACCGGGTCGAGGGTCAGCAGAAATTGCCGGACTGCCTCGCGCACCTCGGACGGGTCGAGCTCCAGCTCGGCCATGCGCGGGTGGTCCAGGTGCAGGTTCGGGCCGCTGAAGGCCAGCAGCAGGTCAGCGCCGAAGCGGCGTTCGAGGTGGACCCGTAGCTGCCCGGCGATGACCGAATCGAGCCGGGTATGGAAATCCTCGTGGGCGGTTGGAATCCCCAGGTCGGCCAGGTACTGCGGCACGTAGTGCCCGCCGTGATCGGCGGTCATGACCAGCAGGATGTTCTCGCGCTCGAAGTGCTGGTCGAGAAAATCGAGAAACTCGGCCAGGTAGGCGTCGAGGCGGATGTAGTAGTCCTGGATCTGCTTCGAGCCCGGGCCGAAGAAATGGCCGATGACATCGGCCGCCGACAGCCCGACGAGCAGCATGTCGGTGACCTCGCCCTGGCCGAGTTTTTCCTCGACCAGCGCGGTCCGGGCGAGTTCGAGCAGCAGCTCGTCGCCGAACGGGGTGATGCCGAGCACACCGGCATCGAGCGTGGGCTGGCGGATGATTTCCGACAGGTCCATCGGAAAGGTCGGCCGGAAAGTGCCGGGCAGCGGCCGCTCGTATGGGTTGCGGTCGGCCCGGCTCTCGACGTAGGTTTCGATCGGCTTGAGCGGCTCCCAGGTGCGCTGGAGAAACTCCTGCGCCAGATTGCGCTCGTTGAACTCACTCACCCAGCGCGGCAGTTCGTCGCGGTAGAACGACGAGGTGACGAAATTGCCGGTCGCGGCTTCGTACCAGTAGGCTTGCCCGGTGTGCCCGCCGGAGATGATCGCGGCGCGGTCTTTCATGGAGACCGAAACCGTGCGCGAGCGCTCGCCGGTATGCAGGCGAAGCTCATCGCCGATGGTGGTCACGCGCATGTTGCCGGGTGATTTCTCGCCCGGGTAGTCCGGGCGGGTGCCGACGCCGCGCAGGCCGCTGCCGGGGCGTTCGATGACGTTGATCTGGCGGCCGAGCTCGGGCACGTACCAGCGGTTGCCGATCAGGCCGTGGACGCGCGGCGTGGTGCCGGTGTAGGGCGCGGCATGGCCCGGGCCGGTGGCGGTGTGCAGGTGCTTGGCCTGCGCGTTGCGAAACAGGAACCCGTCGCCGAGCAGGCGCTTGAAGCCGCCCTCGCCGTAGTGGTCCCAGTAGCGGTAGAAATAATCCGGGCGCATCTGGTCGACGGTAATGCCGATGACCAGTTTCGGGCTGCGCTCGTGGGCGTGGCGCTGGGGCTCGGCGGCAGCAGTCGGTTCGGCCGACGCCGCCAGGAGAGTCAGGGCGGCCAGGACGGACGTCAGCAAAGGTTTCGCGAATGGCATGGTCTTCGAAACTACTCGTGATGGATGCGTATCAGGCGGCAAGCCTAGTGTACCCCGTCGTTAATCCTGTAACTTTCAGCGAGTCGGAAAGCGCTTA
>CAYQJJ010000106.1:0-9089 GCA_964417745.1 uncultured Wenzhouxiangella sp. | reverse complement strand
CCCAAAGGCTCAAAGCTCGGGCAGAACCCGGGAAATGCTGGTGCCGAGGAGAGGACTCGAACCTCCACGTCTGTTCAGACACCAGGACCTAAACCTGGCGCGTCTACCAATTCCGCCACCTCGGCACGAGGCCGAATATTCTAGCAGTATCTCCCCGGATCGGCGGCCGGTACAATAGGGTCCATGTGTGGTCGCGGTGGTCTTCAATACGACTGGTCCGAGCTCTGGGCCTGGTTCGACCTGACCAGCGAGCCCCCGCCAGGCGGGATTCGATTACTCAATCTCGCGCCATCACAGCGGCGCGGCGGCGAGGTTGCCTGGAGCCGGGTTCCGGTCATTCGAAAAGACGAGTCCGGGCGGAGCCCGGTCGGCATGGTCTGGCCCCTCATTCCTGCCTGGAGCAAGGGACAGTTGCCGAAATTCTCGACCGCAAACTGCCGCTCGGAGGCCGACACGGCGTTTTCCGAAACGGTATCCGCCAAACCCACCTTCCGGAGTGCCTGGAAACGCGACCAGCGCTGCGTGGTGCCGTTTTCCTGGTTTTATGAATGGGACCAGCACAGCCGCCCCAAGCAGCCCTGGCGGATATTCCCGACCCGCGACCCGGCGCTTTACTTCGCCGGTCTGTGGGAACGCTCGCTGACCCCCGGTGACGAGGTCATCGAATCATTCACCATCATCACCACCGGCGCCAACCGCCTGCTCGAAGAGATCGGCCATCACCGATGCCCGGTCATGCTGGCGAGCGAGGACTTCGAAACCTGGTTGTCAGGCGACAAGGCCGATGCCGAGCGACTCATCCGGACACCGCCTGCCGACGGTCTGGCCACTCACCGTGTGACAACCCGGCTCAACAACCCGGGTTACCAGGAGCCGGATCTGCTCGAGGAAGCAACTCCGGACTGACCGTCCCCGGCGCAATGGGCCGCCTCCGGCGTCACCACACGCCCGGCACCAGCCACCAGGAGCGCTGCCGGTATTCCGGCCATCCCGGGTGGCGCGACAGGCTCGCCTCCTTGTGCAGCATGTTGACCAGGAACACCCCGCCCCAGACCCAGGCCAGAACCAGCGCGGGCAGCCAGTGCCAGACCAGCAACGCAAGGCTTCCGTAGATCAGCATTTCGCCCAGGTAATTGGGGTGGCGAACCCAGCGAAACATGCCGTCACGGATCAGACCGGCGCGCAAGCGAAGGGTGAAATGTTTCTGGGCGTCGGCGGCGACCATGATTGCCGTACCGACCAGACACATCAGCGTGCACAGAGCCAGCCAGGCCGGCTCGGCCAGGGGGTAGTCCGGGCTCGAAGTCCCGGAGATCAACAGCCAGCCGAAAACCCAGTACCAGCCCAGAACACCGAGAAAGGCGTTGATGCCACCGGCGATCGTGACCCGCTTCTGCCAGGCCGGGTCGGGAAAGGCCAGATCCTTGATCAGCCAGACCACGCCGTAGCCCCCGTGCAGCGCAAGGTAGAGCCAGGCAACCGTTGAGGTATTCTGGTAGACGAGCATCAGCCCGCCGAGGAAGAAAACCGTGCCGGCCTTCTGAAAATTGATGACCCAGGCCAGTTTCCAGGGGCGTGGCCCGCCCAGGCAGTCCTCGACCAGCCAGGTGGTCCAGCGCCGCAACCTCGCCGCCCAGGCGGGCGGCGAGGTTTGCGCCATGGATCCGTTGTCCATCAGACGCCGGAAAACCCGCCCCGTCGAGGGCGGGCTGACCAGGTCAGTCCTCGACCGTCAGACCGCGCCGGACGAGCAGCGGATTGATATCGGGAATCCGGCCGGCGAAGTCCTCGTAGAGTTCCATCGCCTCGCGGCTGCCGCCCTGCGACAGGATGGTATCGCGCAGGTGCTGCCCGGTCTCGCGATCGAGACCGCCGTTTTCCTCGATCCACAGCACGCTGTCGGCATCGAGCTTTTCACTCCAGATGTAGGAGTAGTAGCCAGCCGCGTAGCCGCCCATGCTGTGCGAGAAATACGGGGTGCGATAGCGTGGCGGAATCGGCGGATAGTTCATGCCGGCCTGTTCGAGAACACGCGCCTCGAATTCCATGACTTCATCGGCCGACGGCACTTCGTCGGGGGCGAGTTTGTGCAACTCCATGTCGATGACCGAGGCGGCCAGGTATTCGGTGGTCCGGAAACCCTCGTTGAACATCGAGGCATCCATGACGCGCTCGAGGAGTTCGGCGTCGATCGGCTCGCCGGTCTCGTGGTGCAGGGCATAGTTCTCCAGCACTTCCGGCCAGGACGCCCACATCTCGTAGACCTGCGACGGGTACTCGACAAAGTCGCGCGGCACGCTGGTGGCAGCGAAGCTGGGGTATTCAACGTCGGAAAACAGACCGTGGATGGCATGACCGAACTCGTGGAACATGGTCGTGACCTCGTCCCAGGTCAGCAACGTCGGCTCGCCCTCGGGCGGCTTGGAGACGTTGAGATGATTACCGACCACCGGCTGTCCACCCAGCAGCCCGGACTGGACGACGTAGGAATTCATCCAGGCGCCGCCACGCTTGCTCGAACGCGAGTAGAAGTCGGTAATCAGCAGTCCCAGGCCAGTGCCATCTTCTTCGAAGACTTCCCAGACCGTGGTGTCGGGATGATAGGTCGGCAGGTCCGGGCGTTCCTCGAAGGTAATGCCGAACAGCTTCTCGGCCGAGTGAAACACGCCGTTGACCAGCACGTTGTTCATCTCGAAGTAGGGGCGAACCTCCGACTCGTCGAAATCGAAGCGGTCCTGGCGGAGCTTTTCGGTGTAGTAGGCCCAGTCCCAGTGCGCCAGTTCGAACGGCTCGTCCTCGCGCTCGTCGATCATGGCCTGCAGGTCCTCGCCTTCGAGGCGGGCATTGGCCACGGCGGCCGGACCGACCTCGGCGTGCAGCTCGTCGACGACATCGACACTGCCGGCGGTCTGCTCGTCGAGCACGTAGTCGGCGTGGCTATCGAAACCGAGCATCTGTGCCCGGCGGGCACGCAGCTCGACGATCCGCGAAACGGTCTCCCGGGTATCGTGCTCGTTGCCGCGACTGCCGCGTGCCAGCGAGGCGTTGTGGATGCGCTCGCGCGACTCGCGATTGTCCAGCGAAGCCAGCGGCGGCTGGCCGCTGGTATTGAGCAGGGTGATCACGTACTGGCCTTCCTCGAGGTCGCGCTCGGCAGCCTCGCTGGCAGCCGACTCGATGCGCGAGTCACTCAGCCCGGCGAGCGCGTCGCGGTTGTCGAAAACCACCGCCGAGTCATTGACCTCGGCCAGCACCTTCTGGCTGAACTCGGTACTCAGCTCGGCCAGTTCGCTGTTGATCTCCTTGAGAGTCTCGACCTGCTCGTCGCTCAGGCGCGCGCCGGCGCGCACGAATCGATCGTGGTAGTGCTCGAGCAGCCGCAGCGACTCGGCATCGAGTTCGAGCTCATCGCGCACCGCGTACAGCGCCTCGATGCGCTCGAACAGTGCACGGTTGAGCTCGATCGAGTCCTGATGCGCCGCCAGCCTGGGCGACATCTCGCGCTGCAGGGCCTGCAACTCGTCATTGGTGTGGGCGCCGCTGAGATTGCTGAACACGCGCATGACTGCAGACAGCGTCTGGCCGGATTCCTCCAGTGCGACGATGGTGTTTTCGAAGGTCGCCGGCGCCGGGTTGGCAACGATGCCTTCGATTTCCCCCATGTGCTCTTCCATGCCCTGCTCGATGGCCGGGCCGAAGTGCTCGTTTTCGATGCGGTCGAAGGCCGGCATGCCGTAAGGCAGTCCGGTATCGGTCAGCAGCGGGTTGGCCGGCTCGGCGTCGGCCGGCTCTGTGGCGCCGTTGGCGGCCGGCTCGGGGATCGACGGCTCCTCGGGAGCGGCCGGCGGCTCGGGATCGGAACAGGCCGCCAGCAGTACGGCAAGCGCGCCGACGGTCATCAGATTCAGGATCGTTCTCATGCGTGATTCCTCAGGGGACTTCCGGTATTAGTGACAGCCACGGATCATAGCATCAACGACTGCCAAAACGCGCACTCGGCATTCCCGCATCCCGCCTGGTTGACCATCCTGCCGGCTGCGACTCCGCCCATGCCCCCCGTATGCGACGTTCCACGCGCGATGCGTTCTCCAGGCTGGCGGTTCTTGCCCCGGGGGGCCAGCCGCTCCGGCCCGCAAAACCCTGCCGAGGAAGGCGTGCTCAGTCTCCGACCCGGAATCGACCGACCGGCTCGAACCGGCCGCTCTCAGGCTCCAGCAGCCGGATCCGGACATCCCCGGGCTCGGCGTACAGGCCCGGGTCCGGCACGCGGGCGGTGATGAGCCCGTCTTCGGGCCGAAAGGTCGTCGGCAGCTCAACCTCGCCCCAGACCACGACCACCGTCTCGGCATCCGGACAATCGGCCAACAACCAGAGCGCGGCCGAGCCGTCCGGCTGCTGGTTGAACGCCTGTCCGGCCGGGGTTCGGCTCGGACCCCAGTCTTCGACTTTGCAGACCATGGGTTTCGCCCCGACCGCGGCCTCGACCCGAAGCATACCGATGCGCTGGCGCTGCTGGGCGACGGGATCATAGAGCCAGACCGGGTGTTCTTCGGGCTGCCGGGAGAGCCGCTCTCGCAGGCTCTCGGGCAGGCGCACCGAAAAGCCGGTGTCATCGAAATTCGGTGCCAGCGAGCGGCCGGCAATGACGACCAGCACCTGCCCCGGCGCATCAGGGCTGACGATGCCCATAACGTTGTCGGGAAGTTGCGGGTGGGTCATGTTCTCGCCGGCTCGCATCGATTCGGGAGCAAAGCCGCGCACACTGGCCACGCGCCCCTCTCGTGCCTGCTCGAAACCTGGTTCGCGGGCCTCGTGCGCCTCATCGCCCAGGCGCTCGACGTGGAGCGCCGCCAGCAAGGCCTCGGTCTCGGCGAGCAGCCAGCCGTCGTGGCGAAACCATTCACCCTCGACGAGGTCGGCTTCGACCCGCTCCCCCAGGGCCGCGGCCAGCTCGGCCCGGGTCAGCATCTCCGGCAGACCGCGACCGATCCGGCGCGCCAGCGCCTCGGCGGCCGAACCATCGACCCCCGCCGCCAGGCGGGCGCGGCCAACCGGGCCTGCCCCGGCCAGCGATTCGGCCACTTCTCCCAGTAAGTCCCGGAGCACGACCGGTCGACCCGATTGCCAGAAATGCACGCCCAGTCCGGCCCCGGCGAGGGCGACCACGCTTCCCCCACTCAGAATCAGGAAATGACGCCGCTTCACGCCGCCTCCCGGGACAGGTGCTCGGCAAGCCGCAGGCTCAAAGCGACGATGGTCAGGGTCGGGTTGGCGTAGCCGGCGGTTGGAAACACCGAACTCGAGGCGATATAGAGGTTCTCGGTGCCGTGCACCCGGCCGTTCGGGTCGACCACCCCGTCAGCCGACCGCTTGCTCATGCGGGTCGTGCCCATATGGTGCAGACCGCCACTGAAACGCTCGGTGGTCTCGGGACTGACTGGCCGCGAGAAACGCACCCGGCCAAGTCCGCGTTCCCCCAGCCAGCGTGCAAGGCCATGCATGGTGATCTCGATACCCTCAAGGTCGCGATCGCGGATCCGCCAATCCAGCCGAAGCCGACGCAGGCCCAGCTCATCGCGCTCGTCGGCCAGCGTGATGCGGCTTTCCGGATTGGGGCTTGGCTCGTTGATCATGATCATTCGATACAGCCAGGCCGGGCCATCGATGCCCCGGGCCAGGCCCGGCGTGGCCAGCGCCTCGGGGGGCCAGCCGGGATGCGGTTCGGTTGGCGTGAGCTGGATGCAGGCATTCATGATGCCGTGCGTACGCTGAAATGCCGCGTTGGGAGCGAGCACCGGCATGCGCGAGCCCTCCGAGCCTTCATGGCGATCGTAGCGAAGCTCGGCGGGCAACAGTGCGAACCCGGGCGAATACCCATAGTGCTCCATGAAACAGCGACCCAGCCAGCCGGCCTGGTTGCCGAGCGCGTCGCGCTCGTTGCTGGCGGTGTGCAGCAGCAGCCGCGGCACTTCGAGACCTCCGGTGGCCAGAACAACGCGACCTGCCGACAACTCCCGGCTCGAGCCATCGACCGCGCTGACCCGGCAGCCCGCGACCCGTCCACCATCGTGGCGGAGTTCGGTGACCGGAGCATGGACGAAAACATCGATGTCAGGCGCCGCGACCAGCGCTTCGCGATCGCGCCTTCCGAACCGGACCGGTGGACTGAAGCGAAACAGACGGTTGTAAAAACCCGAACCCTCCCCGTCCGGCAGGAGCGCCATGCCCGCGGCCGTGGCACCATCCTCATCGAAATCGCCGGGGATCTCGAGTACCTCGATGGCACGGCGATACCAGGGTTCGAGCTCGCTTCGGTCGAACGGCCAGCCGGTCTCACTGACCCAGTGGCGCTCGGCCATGTCGATCGCATCCAGAGGCCGGCACCAGCCACCCCAGTGATTGCTGGTACCACCGAACCAGCGCTGCCGCGACGCTTCCAGCGGATACGGCAAACCGACCGTCTCGCCGCGGTAGCTGTCCTGGGTTTCCATGCTAGGACCATCGAGCCCCCCTGCCTCGACAAGCGCGATACGCTGCCCTCCCCCGGCCAGGGCCAGGGCCAGGGTGATTCCGGCCGGGCCGGCACCGACGATGACCAGGTCATATTCGACCCGGCTGCCGTCCTCGAGCGCGTCGCGAATATCCCGAATCATCGCCGAGCCCGGAAAAAATCACGCAGCATCGCCGCGGCCTGCTCGCGCAACACACCGGCGGTCACCGTGCAGCGATGATTGAGTTGAGGGTTATCGAGAACCTGAAACACCGAGCCGGCCGCACCGGTGCGCGGGTCTTCGGTGGCATAGACAACCCGCCGGACGCGGGCATTGACCAGTGCCCCGGCGCACATGCTGCAAGGCTCCAGGGTCACGAACACAGAGGCATCCGGCAGGCGATAATTTCTTGCGCGCCGCGTGGCCATGCGCAGGGCGTTGATCTCGGCGTGTGCGGTCGCATCGTGGTCGATGATCAGGCTGTTGCAACCCCACCCGATTACCGCGGCGTCGCGAACAATGACCGCCCCGACCGGCACCTCGCCCGCCCGCTCGGCCGAACGGGCCAGGGCCATGGCCTGCTGCATCCAGTATTCGTCCGACTTCAAGTTATCCGTCCCAGCCTGGTCGCGTCAGATTGTAACCGCGCCGGATGATCGGGCGGCCGGGCTTGGCAAATAGTCATTTAGCTGTAACATGTTGCGCGGCGCGCAAGACCCACCTGATCTTCAAGGCATCCGAGGCGTTCATGAAACGCAGCACGACCTCACCTTCAACCCGGCTTATACGTGACCCGGCCACCGGTTTGCGGTTGATCGCACGCGTCCTGCCGATCGCCGGGATCATCGCGCTGATCCTGATCCTCGACCCCTGGATCGGAGCGGGCTCGGGGTGGCGCGTACTGATTGCCAATCTGCTCCCCGCGCTTCTGATCGTTGCGCTCGGATTCGGATTGTTTCGGCGTCTCTGGCCGGCAAGCCTGCTGACTGCGGCTGTTCTGGCCGTATTGTTCTACATCAACGATCTCAAGGTCCAGGAACTCGACCAGCCGTTGTTTTTCAGCGACCTGTTCCTGCTCGGGCAAGTGTTCGGCAACCTGGGCCTGTTCGTTCGCTACAGCCATGGTGCCATTCTTCTGGTCGTTGCCCTGTTGATCGCGGCCGTGGTCGTGCTGGCCTGGCGACGCGAGCCACCCGCCGGTGGCTGGAAGCCTGGGCTGACGGTCAGCCTGATTGCCGTGGCCGGCCTGGTTTTTCTGGCTCAGCCCGGGATTGGCTCGTGGCTCGACAGCGACCGGTCCAACCCGACCCCCTGGCTACCCAGCGAGCCGGCGCACCAACTCGGCCTGCTTGGCTCACTGACCGTTGCCGCCAGCGCAGACAGGCACGCATTGCCGCCCCAGCGCCCGCGGGATGCCGAAATCCTTCGCAATCGGCTGGCCGCTGGCACCCGGCCGGCCGAAGGTCTCGCGCCGGACCTGGTCATCCTGCTCAGCGAGAGTTTTTTCGACCCCGATGGCCTGGCCGGCGTGGATGGCTGCCACAAACTCCCGGCCTGGTGCCGCATGCGCGAACGGGGCATCGCAGGGCAGCTCAGCGCTCCGACCTTCGGCGGCAACACCACGCGCACCGAGTTCGAGGTTCTCACCGGCGTTCCCTACCGCCTGCTGCCCGACGGCGTTTACCCTTATTCCTCCGTCGTTACCCGCGAAACCGCATCGATCGGCTGGGCCCTGAAATCCCGGGGCTACCGGACACTGGCCCTTCACCCCCATTCCGGCCGCTTCTGGCAGCGCGACCGCGCCCTGCCCCTGCTCGGCTTCGATCGCTTCATTGCCGAGGAGGACTTCGGGCCGCACGAGCGTGCCGGCTTCTACATTTCCGACCGCAGCCTTACCGATCGGATTATCGAACGACTCGACGAAGCCCACGGCGCGCCGGAATTCGTGTTCGCCATCAGCATGGAAAACCACGGCCCCTGGCACGGTCACCGCCCGAATATCGATCCGGCAAGGCTGGCCGACATGCCAACCCCCGATGATCTGGATTCGCGCGGGGCCCATGCCTGGCGCCAATATCTCTATCACGCCCGAAACGCCAGCCGGGAGCTCGAGCGTCTGGCTGACTTCATCAATCAACGCGAACGACCAACCCTGGTGCTGTTTTTCGGCGATCACCTGCCTGGCCTGCACAGCGTTTTCGACCAACTTGAATTCGTCGACGGCGAACCGGCCTTTCATCAGCCCGTTCCCTTCGTCGCTTTGGCCAACTACCCGCTTCACACGCCCGAATGGATACCGGAGCGCACCTATCAACTGCCCGCCTGGCTGCTGGCCGCGGGCCGGCTGCCCGGACCCGGGATCTACCGCGACATCGAGCGCGCCCACCACCGAGCCAAAACCGAGCCTGACGGCAGCGTCGAATCGGGACTTTCGGCACTGATGATCGAAATCCTTCACATCGACCCCAGGGAATGGTTTCGAGCGCAGGATTGATCGTTTCGCGGACCACTGCCCCGGAGTGCCCGGCAAACGATTCATGACATACTAAGACATTCACAAATCCTGCCTCATTCAGAGCTTCGGACGCGCACGCTCGC
>CAYQJJ010000105.1:0-9281 GCA_964417745.1 uncultured Wenzhouxiangella sp. | reverse complement strand
AAACCGTGACGTCTAGGACTGTAACCTCGCGCGCAGTCGTGCGTATATAGGGGTATGAAGAGGCGATTCGAACAACTGGTCGACGAGCACGGTGGCAGGCTGTTGCAGCTGGCCCAGCTGATACTGCGCTCCGGCGCCGAGGCCGAAGATATCGTGCAAGACTGCCTGGTCAAGCTCTGGCATCACCTGCCTGAACTCGAAGTCGGTGCGGAACTGGCCTGGCTGATGACCTGCACGCGCAATGCCTGCCTGGACCACCGTCGCCGCGAGCAACACCGCACCGGCGTGCTGCGCCGGATGCACGCGGTGGCCAATGACCTCCCTCCGACGACCGATCAGGCGCCCGAGCAGCTCATCAGTCGCAACCAGCACGCGCACCACCTGCATTCGGCCATTGCCGAGTTGCCTGAGCCCGGCCGGTCACTTCTCATCCTGCGCGACATCCAGGATATCGACGTCGCCACCGTGGCCGAAATGCTGGGCCTGACGGCCAACCAGGTCAAGGTTTACACGTTTCGTGCTCGCCGCAGACTGCGGCACATGCTCGAGGAGAATGCCAATGTCCATGTCGCCTGAAAACTCACGTGCCGAACAGGCAGCCGAGGAACGCCTTGCCAGCGCCGACCAGCGGCCGGCCGATCCCGAACTGGCCGCCGACTGGGAGATGCGTCAGACGCTGCGCGACCTGGGTCCCCCCCGATTGCCGCCCGAACTACGCAATCGTGTCATGCAAGCCACCCGTCGACCGGCCCCGTCGGCCCGGTGGATGGGCCTGGCTGCCGCCGTAGTGCTGAGCCTGGGGCTGATTCTCGTTCTACAAGCTCCCAAGAACGAGCCCCGGCCGGCCACGATCAGCCAGGCCGACTTCCAGGATCTGCAGCTCGCGCTGGCCACGCTGGAGTCCAGTGCCCGACGTACTTCGGCCATTGCCGGCCGGGAGCTGGCCGACAGTCTCGTGCTGCCCAATCTCGAGCTGGACGATCTGCCTTATGCGCCGCAACTGCGGCAATGGATTGAACCTGCCCCCGAACCAACGAAACCCAAGGAGTCAAACTCATGAAAACCACCTTACTCAGCCTGCTGCTGTGCACCCTGCTGGCGCTGGCCAGCGCCCCGGCCGCGGCCGCCGATTCCGGCCGCATCGATCTGGCCCCGCTGGCCGCCACGCTGGATGCCAAACCCAGGGTCAATATCAACTTCGGGCCGGCCATGATGGCGGGATTTGCCGAATCCCTGCGCCAGGGCAGCCCCGACCTGGCCGAGATTCTCCAGTCGGTCACCGGCTTGCGATTGATGGTGTTCGAGAATGTCGACAGCACGCCGGCCCAGGCACAGTTCATGAGCCTGATTGACCAGCTCGATTCCGATGGCTGGACACCGGCGCTCAAGGTTGATGACAACGACACTCTCGTCGACCTGTATCTCAACGAATCCGGCCAGCTCGTCAAGGGTATGGTCCTGCTGGTTCGCGATGGCAAGGACACGATCGTCATGGCCAATATTCACGGCGATCTCGACGCCGTCAGCATCGGCAAGCTGATTGGCAGCGGCAAGATGATGGGCGGCGTCGATCTCAGCGGCCTGATGGGCCAGTTCCAGGGCAACGGCCAGGAAGACTGAGCCGACATCCCACCGGATCGGCGGCGCCCCCCGCCGCCGATCAACGGCAGGTCAGCCGTTCGAAATCCGAAGCCAAAGCGGCCTGTTGCTGTGCACGATCCTCGCCAGATACCACCTCCCGGGCCCAGCCGACTGGCTGTTGCGAAAGCTGGTTTACCGAAAGCTCGGCGGCTGAGGTAGCGACTCGGCAGGCGGCGGGGGGCTCGCGCGCGAAAGGGGGGCGATTCCCGGTATCCGGGGAGTCGTTGGCTCGGCCGGATGGGTAAGCGCCTCGACCGGAGCCTGGAATGAGGCAACGGGAGGGGTACCTGTCCTGGTTTTGCTGAGTCGGGCTATCGCCATTCGCGACTGGCGGACCAGCCGGCCTTCGCTCCCCTGCAGCATCACTCTGGATTCGGGGCGGTCGTGGCACGCAATTTCGAGCTGATCGACGCCGACCGCGCCCGGCTGGAGTTGCCGCCGTTGCGCTGAGTCGAGTGAGTCAGCCCCATTCGATCTGCGCGTTCTCTTTGCTTGTCCTCAAGTTCGCTCAATCCGCGTACTCCCCCTCAGAGCCCACGGTTTCTCGACGCCGCGCCGCCCAGGGTGAGGATTCGATCCTTCCTGATCAACTCGCCTACCGATAACAGCGACGACTCACCGGGCAACGGAGTCTGCAACACCGGTTCCGGAGATGCATTGCAGAATGTACGCTCCGTGCTGCGATCAAAGAAGCCAACGCAGTCGGCGGTGTGGTCAACATCCACTTTTCCTGTGGTCGGAGCGCAGTTCTCGTGAAGCGGCCGATCATGACGGTCGGCCATCAGCCATTGCTGTCGGCAAGCCGGATGGGCAAAAGGATTTCGAAAACGGTGCCGCCGCCCGGCTTGCTGCGATGCCTGATTCTGCCGCCGGCCTGGCGTACGATGCCCTGGCTGACGGCCAGGCCCAGGCCGGTGCCGCCATGAGACTTTCGGGAAGTAAAAAAGGGCTCGAAGATACGGTCGCCAACTGCCGGGTCGATGCCGGGCCCGTTGTCGCTTACGCTCAGGCAGGCCATCGGGTCGCCTTGCCCGGACGCCGGTGCCAGCTGCAGGCCGATCTGACCATGGCCGTCCAGGGCATCGCGTGCGTTGATGACCAGGTTGATGATGACCTGCTGCAGCTGAACCGGGTCGATGTGGCATTCGCCGCTGGGTTGGCAGTGCCATTCGACTTCAATGCCGCTCGGGAGCAGCCGTTGAATGAAATCGCGCATGCCCTCGACAGTGGTTTCCAGATCGACCCAGCGCGGTGAAACGGGTTGACGGCGGGCGAAGGTCAGGAGCTGGCGCGTCAATCCGGCTGCACGCTCGGCGGCATCCAGCACGCGGTCAGTTTCTCGGTGCAGTGGTGAGTTCGGTGGCAAGCCGTCGGCAACCAGCTCGGTACCGCTCATGATGGCCGTGAGTATGTTGTTGAAGTCATGCGCGACACCGCCGGCCAGGAGGCCGACGGCCTCGAGCTTTTGAGCCTCCATCTGCCGGATCCTGCGCTGCTCGCGACGTCTGAAAACCATTTGTACGACTACAAGCATGGCTGTTATCAGAGTGAGTACAGCCACGAGCCAGAGCAAGGGCTGGTGCAGGATGTGGCGGTCGACTTCGAGTCTTGTTGTTGAAACCTCCGACCAGTCCGAGCCGGGATAGCGGGCACGGGCTTCGAACTGGTAGTTGCCGGCCGGCAGTCTCCGGTAGATCGCTCGGCGATCTTCGGTGCGAAACCAGCCGGCGTCATAGCCGCTCAGCCGGTATTCATGGACCAGCCGAGCGGGCCGGCGAAAGTCGGGGCTGGAAAAACTGAATTCGATCCAGTCAGGCAGGGGCGGAAGTTCCACTCGGCCCGTGGATTCGATCATTCCATCCGGACCGGCAATGCCCAGAATTGCCGGTGGACGTGGCGGCCTCAGGCGGGCGACAGCGCTCGGGTCGATGATTGCCGCGCCGCTGGTGGTCGGGTACCAGAGGCGGCCTTCCCGATCGTGCCAGACGGCAGGCTGAAAGCCGCCGTTGGTCTCGGATCGAGGCATGCCATCGTTGCGAGTGATGTGGATGCTTTCCGGCGCTCGTTCGTTCTCCCGCATGGCCGCAACCATCTGCTCGCGGTCAAAGCGGAAGACACCCCGGTTCGAGCTGACCCAGAGACCATTCCGGTCATCCTCGGTAACCGACATCAGCAGGCTGTCGGGCAAGCCACGCTGTGCGCTTATGCTGGAGACATTCTGGCCGTCCCAATGGACCAGGCCGCTGGCGGTCGCGAGCCAGACTTGTTCGCCCTGGCTGAAATGAATCGAGAGGATTGTCTGGCTGGGCAAATCTGCATCCAGGGGCGTGCGTTCGATCTGACCGTCCCGGTGCCAGAACAGGCCGTCCCCGTCGGTCGCAATCCACAGCCGCTCCTTGTGGTCGAAGGCCAGTGCTCCGATGGTTCCATTGAAACCGGTATCCGACTGCCAGCTTCTCATCCGGCCATCACGCAGCTCGCCCAGTCCATCGACCGTGCCTACCCACAGGCTGTCGCCGCCACGGGTGATCGAACCAATCGAAGGGTGAGGCAGACCGTCCTCCGGACCCCAGTATTCGATGACCCGATCCCCCTGAATGCGATGCAGTCCGTTGCGTGTACCGACCCAGATCGAGTCGCCGTCGGGGAAGAGCGATAGAACCTGCTCGGATCGGAGGCCCTGCTCGGCGCCGAAATGCCGGATGTCGTCACCTTCAATGCGCACCAGGCCGCCACCGAAGCTGCCGATCCACATGCGTCCGGCCTGGTCCTGGGCAATCGGCAGAATCGGGAAATCGGGCAATCCGTGGCGCTCGGTCATCGGCAGGGCCAGGCCGCGCTGGAGCTGGATCAGTCCCCCGCCGCCGGTAGCCAGCCAGACATCACCGTCGGCATCGTGATGGATCGCGTTTACATGGGCTTGTGCCTGTCCTTCAAGGCCGCTGACCCACTCGAAGCGGCGATCGCAGCGCCTGGCCGCTCCGCCGCTGTCGAGACCAATCCAGAGCCGTCCGGCGTCGTCTTCGCCCAGGGTGCGAACGTAAACCTCTTGCGGCATATTGTCGTCTGGCCCGATTGGTTGAAGCTGCCCGCTTTCGAGGCTGAAGAGGCCGCTGCGGGTGCCGATCCAGAGCCTTCCCTCGGTATCCTGGTGCAAGGCGGTGACGTGGGATTCGGCGAGTGGTTCGAGCTCGGGCAGGTCGTGAAAGCGATCGCCATCGAACCATTGGACACCCTGACCCGAGTAGCCCACCCACCATTTGCCGGGCTGGTATTCGCTGATTGCCGCGATCGTGCTGCCAGCCCGGTTGTCCATCGGTTCGATCCAGTCACCCAAGTCGGGGTCGAGCAGCAGCAGCCCCTGGCCGAGGGTAGCCGCGATCACGGTGTCCTGGTCGAATTCGAGGGCATGAATCCGCACTTCGCCTTCGAGCAGGCGTTCCATGGCATAGGGTGCGTCGAGCTGCAGTCGGACGATGCCGGCGGCCGTGGTGCCGGCCAGCAGGCGACCTTGGCGGTCCATCCTGAGTTCTTCGATGTATTCGCCGGCGTAGTCCAGGGGCTGGCTCAGGTCGATACGCTCGAAGGAGCGGCCGTCAAAACGGGTCAATCCGTCTTCGGTGCCGATCCACAGAAAGCCGTTTTCGTCCTGGGTCAGCGCATGCAGCGAGTCCAGCGGCAGACCGGCTTCGCTGTCATGCACTCTGAGCTGCCACTGGGAAAGGGGAACATCACAGCCATCCGCTGCCAGGCCGGGGCTGGGCAGCAGGAGTGAGGCGACCGTCACGGCGATGATTGTCAGCAAAATTCTGGTGACCGTCATGGCGCGAATCGGTGCAAGGCTGAGGTTGGCGGGCATCATGGTTGATCTGGTTTCGGATAAGCGGTCGGCGGGGCCTTGCTGATCCGGCTCCCTCGGGGTGGCGACCCCATTCTGCGGCAGTGCTGGCTGCCGCGCAATACGCCGTGCCTACGGCCGCTGTCCCTGCAGGCAGGCGATGGCCCGTCCCAGGCCTTCCACCGTGAGAGGGAACATGCGTTCGTCTACCAGCTCCCGGACCATGCCGATGCTGTAGGTGCGCTCCCAGTATTCCTCCGGCACCGGGTTGAGCCAGACCAGCCGTTCGAAGCGGTGCTTGAGCTTGTCGAAGCTGGCGGCGCCGGGTTCGGGGTTCCGGAAGTCGATGGCGCCATAAGGGGCGGCGATCTCGTAGGGCGACATCGAGGCATCGCCCACGATAATTACCTTGTAGTCCGGGCCGTAGGTGTTGAGGATTTCGTCCAGCGCGACGAGATTGTCGTGGCGCAGGTGATTGTCCTGCCAGAGGTGCTCGTAGAGAAAGTTGTGGAAGTAATAGTGTTCCAGGTGCTTGAACTCGGCCCGGCAGGCCGTGAACAGGGACTCGGAGAGCTGGACATGGTCGTCCATCGAGCCGCCCACGTCGAAAAAGCTCAGCACCTTCACCGAGTTGTGGCGTTCGGGGCGGGTGCGGATGTCCAGCAGGCCGGCATTGCGGGCGGTGTACCGGATGGTGCCTTCCAGGTCCAGTTCCTGATGGGCCCCGGTACGGGCGAAGCGCCGCAGCTTGCGCAGTGCCAGCTGGATATTGCGGCTGCCGATTTCCGACTGGTCGTCCAGGTTGCGGTAGCGCCGCTGTTCCCAGACCTTGACGGCCCGACGCTGGCGGCCAGGCCCGCCAATGCGGATGCCCTCGGGGTTGAAACCACCATGGCCAAAGGGGCTGGTACCGCCGGTGCCGATCCATCGGTTGCCACCTTCGTGCCGCTCGCTCTGTTCGTTGAGCCGCTCTTCGAGCGCCTTCATCAGCGCATCAAGCCCGCCCATGGCCTCGATCCGGCGCTTTTCTTCGTCGGTGAAATACCGCTCCAGCTCCAGTCTCAGCCAGTCTTCGGGGAGCTCGCCGCCCAGCGGGTCGGGCATGGCCTCCAGGCCTTCCTGGAAATGGGCAAAGGCCTGGTCGAAGCGGTCGAATCGGGTCTCGTCCTTGACCAGGGTCATGCGGGCGAGATGGTAGAAGGCCTCCATGTTGCAGCCGGCGAGATTGGCCGCCATCACTTCGTGCAGGGTGAGTAGTTCCCTGGGCGTGACCGGGAGGCCGTGCTGGCGCAGCGTGGTAAAAAAGCGGATGAGCATGGAAGTGCGTCGACCCGGGGCTCAGGCGCCACGGCGGCTCATGAAGGCCAGGCGCTCCAGAAGTTGCACGTCCTGCTCGTTCTTGACCAGTGCTCCGTACAGGGGCGGCAGGGCTTCGCGAATATCACCGCTGTTGAGGGCCCTGGCGGCGAGCTGGTCGCTGACCAACAGCTTGAGCCAATCCAGCAGCTCGGAGGTCGACGGCGGCTTTTTCAGGCCCGGGACCTCGCGTACCTGGAAAAACAGGCGCAGGGCGTCACTGACCAGTCGCGATTCAATATCCGGGAAATGAACATCGACGATGGCCTGCAGCGTCTCGGCGTCGGGAAATTCGATGTAATGGAAAAAGCAGCGGCGAAGAAAGGCGTCCGGCAGCTCCTTTTCGTTGTTGGAGGTAATGATCACCACCGGGCGCTGCCGGGCACGGATGGTCTCGCCGGTCTCGTAGACGTGAAACTCCATCCGGTCCAGTTCCACCAGCAGATCGTTGGGAAACTCGATATCCGCCTTGTCGACCTCGTCGATGAGCAATACCGCCCGCTGCTCGCTGGCAAAAGCCTCCCAGAGCTTGCCGGGACGGATGTAGTTCGCGACATCGTGGACCCGGTCATCACCAAGCTGGGAGTCCCGCAGCCGGGACACCGCATCGTACTCATAGAGGCCCTGCTGGGCCCGGGTGGTGGACTTGATGTGCCACTGGATCAGGGGCATGTCCAGGCCGGCGGCGATTTCCTCGGCCAGCAGGGTCTTGCCGGTACCCGGCTCGCCCTTGACCAGAAGCGGGCGCTCCAGGGTCATGGCGGCGTTGACCGCTATCTGCAGTTTGTCGTCGGCGATATAGCGCTCGGATCCTGTGAATCCGGTCATCAGGGCCTCCAGGAAGTAGGGTCTGCGGCGAAGGGGCGCAGTGTACCAATTCGCGGGTCAGAGCCCGGGGTTGGCGCCGTTCACGGTCGATGCGATGGCGGGGTTTCGAGCCGGGGGCTTAGTCGGAGGGATCGATCTGTTCGGCCAGCTCCGTCCACCTTGATACCCCGTCGGCGTCACCGCGATTGTCGTGGGCCTGATCCAGTCTCCGGTCAACAGGATTCAATGGATAAGTTCGCAACCGCACAGTTCCGCACGGCCCGTGGACCTAATCTCGCCATTGGTGATACGGCCGAGACCCGGGCGGTACAGACAGAGATCCGGGCCCGGTCTGGATCAGGCCGGAACGAGGCCCAGCGTTTCTGCAGCCTCGAATCGGACCGTGCGATGGCGGCCTGACCCGAGGTCCGAAACCCGATTAATGATCGCGATTAATGGTCGCGATTACTTATCGGCCTTGAATTGAATGTTCTCTTTAACAGTGGGGATGCTTCCATGACTTTTGACGATATCGTGCAACACCTGCAGGACGTGCCGCACATTCCGCCCGATCGCGGAAAATTGCTCTATGACTTCATCATCGAGACCCGCCCTGAACAGATCCTTGAGCTGGGTTTCGCGCACGGGACGTCCACGTGCTACATGGCCGCCGCCTTGCAGGAGAACGGCGGGGGCAGCATTGTTACCATCGACAATCAGAGTTCCAGGCTTCGAGACCCGAATATTCTGTCGTTGATCGAGCAGACTGGCCTGAAGTCCTTCATTACTCCCATTTTCGCACCGCGATCCTACACCTGGGAGCTGATGAAACTGCTCGAGCAACAGACCGTGGCTGGACGGACGGAGCCTTGCTTCGATTTCGTGTTCATCGATGGCGGGCATACCTGGGATTCTGACGGTTTTTCCTTTCTGCTGGCCGATCGTCTGCTCAAGCCCGGCGGCCATGTGCTTTTCGATGATGTGACCTGGACACCCTCCGAATGCGCCGAAGAGGACTGGGTACAGGCGATGCCGGAAGAAGAACGTAACATCGCGCATATCGAGAAAGTCCTTCAACTTCTGGCCGTGCCGGATCAGAACTACACGGATTTCGAGTCCGACGGTGTCTGGGCCTGGGTTCGAAAGAGGCCCGAAAGCCACACAGCAGAAGACCGGTCCAATGTGGTCTCCGCCCTGTATGCCCGATCGAACTCCGCCAGACGTTCCTTTATGGTCAGACGCTATGTGAAACGACTGTTTCGGGTTTCCTGACGCATATTCCCGGCCCGGCCCATGGCCGCGGCCTTGACCGTCAAGGCTTCGGCCGGCACCGGATTTATGCCTTCCGCGATATCTATCGGCTGGCCGGTGGCAAGGTGGCCGAATTGACCGCCTGTGTCCAGGAAATCAACGCCAACAACTCTCCTGCCATCCGACTCAGCCGTCGTACTTTTCTGTCAAGCGGTCCATCGATGCCCCGGCCGGGGTCTGGTAGATCTTGACCTGGGAGATGACGCTTGGGCAGCCAAGTTCAATCATTTCGTCGCTGATTTTGCGAACGATTTCGAGTAGTTGACTCAGCTCACCCTCCATCGTCGTCTCCAGCGGGCCGACGCGGAATTTGACGCCGGAGTCGGCA
>CAYQJJ010000104.1:0-9349 GCA_964417745.1 uncultured Wenzhouxiangella sp. | reverse complement strand
GACGTTCTCGAGTCCAACCCGCTGCTCGAGACCGAAGCCGACAGCCCGAGCGAGGAGGTCCAGGCCGACGAGCCGGAGGTCGACTTCGACGACGACTACGGCTTCGATGACCTGCCCGAGGGCTTCTCGGTCGCCCGCGAGGCGCCCAATTACGACGAGTTTGTCGGCGACCGCGCCGAGGAGTCGCTGCAGCAGCACCTGCTCTGGCAGGCCAACCTGGCCGGTTTCAGCGAAACCGACCACGCCATCGCCCGGGCGATCATCTACGCGCTCGACGAGCAGGGCTTCGTCCCCGACGAGATCGAGACCCTGCGCGACTCGCTGGCTCCCGAATACCTGGTCTCGACGGCCGAAGTCGAAGCCGTGCTCGAGCGCATCCAGCACTTCGAGCCGGTCGGCGTGGCCAGCCGCGACCTGCGCGAATGCCTGCTCGTCCAGCTCAAGGCGCTGCCGTCGAAAACCCCCGCCCTGGGTCTGGCCAGCCATATTGTCGAATTCCACCTCGATTCCCTGGCGCGTTTCGACAACCGCCAGCTTGCCCGCCGGATCGGTTTCGAGGCCGAGGAGGTCGAAGGCGCCGTCGCGCTGATCCGCTCGCTCAACCCGCACCCCTGCAGCCGCTTCGGCAGCGACGAGGAAAACTTCATCGTGCCGGATGTCTATATTCATCCGCACGAGGATGGCTGGCGCGTGAGCCTGAACCCGGACAACGATCCGGGCTTGCGGCTCAACACCCTGTATACCGACCTGGTCAAGAAAAGCCGGGGCGCGGACAAGAAGTACCTGCAAGAGCGCCTGCAGGAGGCGCGCTGGCTGATCAGCGGCCTGGAGATGCGCAACCAGACCCTGCTGGCCGTTACCGAATCCATCGCACGTCGCCAGCATGCCTTTTTCAGCGAGGGCGAGACCGGCATGAAGCCGTTGCTGCAGCGCGAAGTGGCCGAGGCGGTCGGGGTTCACGAGTCGACCGTCTCGCGCGCGACCACGCACAAGTACGTCCATACGCCGCGCGGGACCTTTGAACTGAAGTATTTTTTCTCGGTCGGAATTGCAAGCCGGGATGGTGGCGAAATCGCCGCCACGGCCGTGCGTGCTCACCTGCGCCGGATGATCGGCGAAGAGCCGCCGGGCAAGCCGCTGTCGGACCAGGCGCTGTCGGATTCGCTGGCCGAACGCGGTATCGAACTGGCGCGCCGAACGGTGGCCAAGTACCGCGAGCAGCTCGGTATTCCGGGCACCGCGCAGCGCCGGCGCCAGCCGTCGGTGCCTCGAGCCTGAGCATGCCATGGTTGTAGTAACATTGAGTCATCCAGCGCTGCTGCGCGGCGCCGGTCCGAAACAATCGCTACCGGTACGTCAAACACTCTCTCTTCCAAGGAGCTGAACATGCAAATCGAACTGACCGGACAGAACATGGAAATCACCCAGGCCCTGCGGTCCTACCTGACCGAAAAGCTCGAGCGTGTCGAGCGTCATTTCGGCAACCTGATTTCCGCTCATTTCGTGATGCGTCTGGAAAAGGTCGAGCACTTCGCCGAAGGCACCATCCACGTCGGCGGGCGGCCCAACCCGATTCATGCCGAGGCCAGCTCCGAGGACATGTATGCCGCCATTGACGGCCTGGTCGACAAGCTCGACCGCCAGGTCCGCCGTCACAAGAGCAAGCTCAAGGACCACCACCGCGACGAAGCAGCCCAGCAGCAACAGCCCGGCTGACACACCCCCGCCCACCCCGACCAGCACCCGGTATGCAACTGGCAGACGTTCTCGACCCGGACCGCATCGCGGTCGACCTGGCGGTCTCGAGCAAGAAATCCTTGCTCGAAAAGGCCGCCGAACTGCTCGCCCGCGAGACCGGCAGTGCCGACGCGCGCGAAATCTTCGAAAGCCTGTGCCAGCGCGAACGGCTGGGCTCGACCGGTCTGGGCCATGGCGTGGCCATCCCGCACGGCCGTGTGAGCGGTCAGCAGGGGGTCTCGGCGGCGCTCATACGCCTGAGTCGCGGCATCGACTTCGATGCCCGCGACCAGGAAAAGGTCGACCTGTTCTTCGCCCTGTCGGTCCCCGACAAGTGCACCGACGTTCACTTGCGGCTGCTGGCCGAGATCGCCGAGCGCCTCGGCCAGGCTGACCAGCGCGAGCGCTTTCGCCAGGCCCGGAACGCCGAAGAGTTGATGAAACTGCTGGCGGACGACAGCATTCGCGCTTCATGACCGACAGCGTCACCCCCGCCGAGCTTTTCGAGCGCTTCAACAGCCAGCTCGGCCTGCGCTGGGTGGCCGGCAAGTCGGCTGCACAAAAGCGCCATATCACCGCCACCCGGTTCAGCCAGCGTCCCTCGCTGGTCGGCTTTCTCAACCTGATTCACCCCAATCGCATCCAGATCATCGGTGAAGAAGAGTTCGAGTGGCTCGAAAACCTCGACGCCCGGGTGCGCTGGGAAACCATCGCCCGGGTGGTCGACGAAAAGCCGGCCGCGATCATCGTCGGCGGCGGGCTGGAAGTGGCCGGTGATCTCGAGCAGTGGGCGCGCGAGAGCAATACCCCGCTGCTGACTTCGACCATGCCGGCCTGGGAACTGGCCGGCTTCCTCGAATACCGCATCTCGCGACGCCTGGCCCTGCAGACCACCCTGCACGGGGTGTTCATGGAGGTCTTCACCATCGGCGTACTGATTACCGGCGAGGCCGGCACCGGCAAGAGCGAGCTGGCGCTCGAGCTGCTCACCCGCGGCCATCGCCTGATTGCCGACGATGCGCCCGAATTCACCCAGCTCACGCCCGATACCATCGAGGGCAGTTGCCCGCCGGTGCTGCGTGATTGCCTCGAGGTACGCGGCCTGGGCATTCTCAATATCCGCCGCATGTTCGGCGACGCGGCGGTCAAGGCGACCAAGTTCCTGCGCCTGGTCATCCACCTGCATCTGCCCGGTGAAGAACCGGTCCGGAAGGATCGCCTGCGCGGCAACGACGGCACGCGCGAGGTGCTCGACCTGGAGATTCCGCAGATCAACCTGCCGGTTCTGGCCGGGCGCAACCTGGCGGTGATCACCGAGGCCGCGGTACGCGATTTCATGCTGCGCATGAAGGGTTTCGATGCCGCCGCGGAATTCGTCGAGCGCCACGGCCGGCTGATGTCGGACCAGTCCTGAAATGAGCGAGGCGAACAGCCTGATCATCAGCGGGCTCTCCGGCAGCGGCAAGAGCGTGGCGTTGAGCGCGCTGGAGGATTTGAGCTTCTACTGCGTCGACAACCTGCCCGGCGGGCTGATGGCCGACCTGCTCGCCGAAGTGCGCGCCCAGCCCGGGCGCTATCCGCGCATCGCCATCGGCATCGACGCGCGCACCGGGCCCGACGGCCTGTCGCGGCTGCGCCAGTTCCTCGGCTCGAACCTGGCTGACCAGCCGTTCAGGCTGATGTTTCTCGACGCCAGCGTCGAAGTGCTGATCCGGCGCTTCAGCGAAACCCGGCGCCGTCACCCGCTGGCCGAGGTTGGCGGCCTGGAAGCCGCCATCGCCGGCGAGCGCGAGCTGCTCGATCCGATCCGCGAGTGCGCCGACTGGGTCATCGATACTTCCGAAAGCAACATTCACCAGCTGCGCCGCCAGGTCTGGCGCTGCGTCGGTGCCGCACGCGGCACCGTGCAGTCGGTGGTGCTCGAATCGTTTGCCTTCAAGCGCGGCGTGCCGCGCGATGTCGACATGGTGTTCGACGCCCGCTGCCTGCCCAACCCGCACTGGGAGCCGGAGTTGCGGCCGCGCACCGGGCTCGATCCGGAAGTCGAAAGTTTTCTGACTGCCAGCGAGCGGGTACGGGACTTCGAAGCCGACGTGACCGGGTTCATCGAGCGCTGGCTGCCGGCCCTGGCCGAGGATCAGCGCAGCCTGCTCACCATTGCCATCGGCTGCACCGGCGGCCAGCACCGCTCGGTCTACCTGGTCGACCGCATCGGCCGGGCGCTGCGCGAGGCCGGCCATTCGGTCGTCATCAGCCACCGCGAGCTCGACCCATGACCGGCGTCATCCTGGTTACCCACGCCGGGCTGGGCGAGTCGCTGATGCACCAGGCCGAGATCATTCTCGGCCAGACACCGACCCTGGCGCTGATCTCGATCAGCTACGGTGCCGACCCCGACATCGCCTTGACCGAAATGAAAGAGGCCCTGACCCTGAGCAACGATGCCGGCGGCGTCGTGCTGCTGACCGACCTGCCCGGGGCCACCCCCCACAACATTGCCCTGAAGGCGGCCAGCGAGTGGGCCGCCCCGGTGGTTTCCGGGCTCAACCTGCCGATGCTGCTCAAGGTCATCACCCACCGCGACCGGCCGGCCAACGAGCTGGCCGCGCTGGCCGGCCTGGGCGGCCACCAGGGCATTACCAACGCATGATTCGCCGCGACCTCACCCTGACCAACCGGCTCGGCCTGCACGCGCGCGCAGCCAGCAAACTGGTACAGACCGCCTCGGGTTTTGATTCGGCCGTCTGGCTCGAGCGCGACGGCCGCCGGGTCAATGCCAAATCCATCATGGGCGTACTGCTGCTGGCCGCGCCGGTCGGCAGCGAGCTGGTGCTCGAAGTCGACGGGAAAGACGAGGCCGACGCCGCCGACGCCCTGGTTGCCCTGATCGAAGACCGCTTCGGAGAAGGCGAATGAGCCTGGCACTGACCGGCATCGGCGTGACCAGCGGCATCGCCATCGGCCAGGTCCACCGTCTCACTCCCGGTGAGCTCGAGCTGCCCGAGTACCACCTCGAACCCGATGCCGTGGCCGGCGAGGTCGAGCGCCTTCAGCGCGCCGCCGACCGCGGCGAGCGCTTCATGAGCGAACTGCTCGAGCGCATGAGCGGCGGCAGCGGCGACTCGGCCCGCGAACTGCTCGAGGCCCACCGGCTCATCCTGCGCGACCCGATGCTGCTCGAGGCAACCTGCGATCGCATCCGCCAGCAGCGCATCAACGCCGAGTGGGCGCTGGCCCTGCAGGGCGAGTCGCTGGTGGCCGAATTCCGGCGCATGGACGACGAGTACCTGGCGCTCCGGCGCGAGGATCTCGAGCAAGCCATCAAGCTGATCCAGCGCGAGCTCGCCGACCAGCCCTCCAGCCTGATCGGCGCCCAGGTGCCGCACAAGCTCAACCACACGATCATCGTTGCGCCCGAGCTTGGCCCGGCCGAGATGGCCGTGCTCAACCAGCGCCGGGTGGCCGGCCTGATTACCGAGCATGGCGGGCCGATGTCGCACTCGGCGATCCTCGCCCGCGGGCTGGAAATCCCCATGATCGTCGGCATTCACCACGCCATCGACATGCTCAACGAGGGCGAATCGGTCATCCTCGACGGCCACTACGGCGCCGTGCTGGCCGGCTTCGAAGAGGGCATGCTGCGCCACTATCAGGAAAAGAAGGACCTGGTCGCGCGCCGGCGCGGCGACCTGCGGCGCTACCTGTCGCGGCCCTCGAAAACGGTCGACGACGAATCGTTCCGCCTCTACGGCAACGCCGAGCTGCCGGTCGAGATCGAGCGCTGCAGACAAGCGCGCGCGGCGGGCATCGGGCTGATGCGTACCGAATACCTGTTCATGAGCGAGACTCTGCCCGACGAGGAGACCCAGTACCGCGCCTACCGCAAGGCCATCGAGGCCATGGACGGCCGGCCGGTCACCATCCGCACCCTGGATGTGGGAGGCGACAAGCTGCCGCCGGCCCTGGCGGTCGCGCGCGGGCCCAACCCGGCGCTCGGGCTGCGCGGGCTGCGCCTGTCGCTGGCGCTCACCGACCCGTTCCGCCAGCAGCTTCGAGCCATCCTGCGCGCGGCTGCGCACGGTCCGGTGCGAATCCTGTTGCCCATGCTGACCCGGCAGGACGAAATCCAGCAGGCGCGGAGGCTGATCGCCGAGTGCCGCAAATCGCTGCGCAGGCGCGGGGTCGACATCGACCCGTCGATTCCCGTCGGCGGCATGATCGAGACCCCGGCCGCCGCGCTGTCGGTCGAGCGTATGGCCGGTGAGCTGGATTTCCTGTCCATCGGCACCAACGACCTGATCCAGTACGTGCTCGCCGTCGATCGCCAGGACGAACTGGTCAGCTACCTCTACGACCCGGCCCACTTCGGCGTGCTCGAACTCATCGAGCGAATCGTGCGCGCCGGGGACGCGGCCGAAATCCCGGTCGACGTGTGCGGCGAGCTGGCCGGCGACGAACTGGCCGCGCGCCTGCTGCTGGGCCTGGGCGTGCGCCATTTCAGCATGCCGCCGTCGGCGCTGCCGGCGGTCAAGAAAAGCCTGGTGGAAGTCGAGGCGGGGCGCTGCCGCGAGCTCATCGGCCGCTACCGCGACGGCAGCCTCTCGGGCGGCAGCGAAGGCCTGATGCACGCGCTCATGGAGTCGGGCCGATAGATAGGTTCAGAACCCCTATTTCAGCCGTGCGCTGAGGCCCTCGGTAACGTGGGGCGCGATGGCGTGGCGCATCGGCGTGACGAGCTTGAACGGCGCGGCGATCACGTGCCCGGAATCCAGCCACTTCTCGCCGCCGGCAATATCCATCACCACGCCGCCGGCCTCCTGCACCAACAGCGCCCCGGCGGCCACGTCCCAGGGCTTGAGCCCGAGCTCCCAGTAGCCGTCAAACCGCCCGCAGGCGACGTAGGCCAGGTCCAGCGAGGCGGTGCCGGCGCGGCGAAAATCCTCGACCTTGTCAAACAGCGCATCGAACATGCCGCGATAGGCCGGCAAAAGCCGCCGCGAGCGGAACGGAAACGCCGTGCCCAGCACCGCGCCGCCAAGGTCCTTGCGCCCCGACACGCGAATGCGCTGGCTGTTGAGAAACGCACCTTCGCCCCGGCTGGCGGTAAACAACTCCTCGCGCAGCGGGTCGTAGACCACCGCGTGCTCGATTCGCCCGTGAATCTGCAGCGCAATCGAAACCGCGAAATGCGGGATACCACGCAGGTAGTTACTGGTGCCGTCGAGCGGATCGACGATCCACACATACTCGCTGTCGCCACTCATGCCGGATTCCTCGCCGAGGATGGCGTGGCTGCGGTGATGCTTGAGGATGTGATTGCGAATCGCCTGCTCGCAGGCCCGGTCGACGTCGCTGACATAGTCATGCCGGGCCTTGCGCTCGACGGGAATGGACTCGAGCCGATGCCGGAACTTCAGCATCAACCCGGCCGCACGCCGGGCCGCGTCGGAAGCGATATTGATGTACGGATTAGTCACGAAAAGCGCGTCGCTGGGCAAACCACAAGGATAAGGGTTAAAGGATAAAGGTGAAAGGCAAAAAATCGCAGGCCGGGCCTACGCGCCCGACGGACCATGGTCGCCATGGCTCCAAAAAAGGAGCAAGGAGCAAGGAGCAAGGAGCAAGGAGCAAGGAGCAAGGAAAGAACGGTTTCGGTTTCACCTTGCACCTTGCACCTTGCTCCTTGAACCTTGATCCTGCTTCCCTGAACCCTGAACCCTGAACCCTTTCCCCGTTTTCCCTTCCCTCCCGAGCTAGAATGCGCCAATGAATCCCGCCATCGACAACATCCGCGTGGTCCTCGTCGGCACCACGCATCCGGGCAACATCGGCGCGGCGGCGCGGGCGATGAAGGTGATGGGGCTCAAGCGCCTCTACCTGGTCGCGCCGACTGACTTTCCGAGCGGCCAGGCCACCGCCATGGCCACCAGCGCCGACGACCTGCTCCAGCGCGCGGTGGTCGTTGACAGCCTGCTCGAGGGCATCGCCGGCTGCGGCCTGGTACTCGGCACCACCGCACGGCCGCGTTCGCTGCCGCTGCCGGTCGACTCTCCGCGCAGCGCCGCGGCGCGCGCCGTGGCCGAAGCAGGTCAGCACGAGGTGGCGCTGGTCTTCGGGCGCGAGAACTCGGGCCTGACCAACGACGAGACGCGGCTTTGTCATCACTTGATCAACATCCCGACCAGCACCGAGTACCGCTCGCTCAACCTGGCCCAGGCCGTCCAGGTGGTCGCCTACGAGACCCGGCTCGCCGCCCTCGACGAAAGCCCGGGCGAGGTCGCGCCGCCGGACTGGCAGCCCGAACCGCCCGAACAACTCGAACCCTATTTCGAGCGCCTCGAACAGGCCCTGCGCGAGATCGGCTTTCTCAACCCGCACCAGCCGCGGCGGCTGATGCAGCGGCTCAGGCGCCTGTACCTGCGCGCCCGCCCCGACGAGAATGAGCTCAATATCCTCAACGGGATCGTCTCCTCGATGCTGGAGGCCGCGCGTGGCCAACGACGCTCGCAAGACTGAGCCGGGCATCGACGACCGCTTCGAGCGCATCTGGGAAGTCGTCGAGGGTATCCCGCCGGGCTGTGTGCTCAACTACGGCGAAGTCGCCCGGCTGGCCGGCCTGCCCGGGCGTGCGCGCCTGGTCGGCCGGGCGCTGGGCCGTGCCCCCAAAAAACGCCCGCTGCCCTGGCACCGCGTGGTCAATGCGCAGGGCCAGATCAGCTTTCCGGCCGCCAGCGCCAAACACCGCGCCCAGCGCCAGCGGCTCGAGGCCGAGGGCATCGAGTTCGAAGGCGAGGCGGTCGACCTGGAACGCTACAGCCCCGAGCAGGCCATCGACTGGATGCTCTGGGGTCCGCCCGAGGACTGACACCATGCTCGGCTGGCTCAGACAATGGCGCCAGCGGCGTTTCGAGCGTCGCGTGGCCGCCTCCCGGCCCGACCCGGGCCTGATGAAGCGCATCATCGATGCCTTCCCGGTTCTGCAGCGCGTCGATCAGGCCTGCCTCGAGCGGCGGGTCAGCGAAATCCTGGCCGAAAAGAGTTTCCAGCCGGCTGCCGACCTGGTGCTGGAAGAAGGCGACCGGCTGGCCATCGCCGCCCTGGCCGCGCTGCCGATCCTCGAACTCGGCATCGACTGCTACCGCAACTTCCACACCATCATCGTCTACCCGGCCGGCTTCGTCGCCGACGTCGAGGAGGTCGACGAAGCCGGCGTCATGCACACCGGCCGCGACCTGCGCTCCGGCGAGGCCTGGGCCCACGGCCCGGTCGTACTGGCCCTCGACGACGTGCTCGCTTCCGGCCAGGGCGAGGGCTTCAACGTCGTGGTCCACGAAATGGTCCACCAGATCGACCAGATCAACGGCGACATGGACGGCTTCCCGCCACTGCGCCGCGGCATGGACCCCCAGCGCTGGGCACGCGTCTTCACCGCCGGCTTCGAACGCCTCAACCACGAACTCGACACCGGCCAGGACCCCAGCATCGACCCCTACGCCGCCGAATCCCCCGCCGAATTCCTCGCCGTAGCCAGCGAATTCTACTTCGACGTACCCGAATACCTGCACGACACCTACCCCGAAGTCTACCGAGAACTCGAAGCCTTGTTCGGGGA
>CAYQJJ010000103.1:0-9376 GCA_964417745.1 uncultured Wenzhouxiangella sp. | reverse complement strand
GTCAAACTTTGAATGCCTCCCCAGCAGAGCTGGGGGATCTCCCGTTTTTGTTTAGGCGCCTCGAAACCAAGGATTCCTGGCTACGCCAGCGCCGCCATCCAGTCGCGGCCCTGGCGCATCAGTTCGGCGAACGCTTCCGGATCATCGTCGCACACGCAACGGTCCAGTCGCTCGACCGCCTCGGCCAGCGCCCGGCGCGCCACGACGCCATGCTCGTTGAGCTGCTGAATCTCGAAGTACAGCGCCGGATTCTCGCCGACCACATCCCGGGCAACGCCGAGCTGTCGATCAAAGCTGGTGCTCGACAGCCCGGCCAGCTCTTCTGCAGCCAGCCCGGAATCGGCGAGCGCGCTGGCAAAGGCGATATTGACCGCGTGCGACAAGCCGAGAATCAGCGCGACCAGCCGGTCGTGCTCGGCCAGCCCGATCCACATCACCTCGGCCATGGTTTCAGAAAACAGCGCCTCGGCCTGCGCGTCCGCCTCGTCATTGCCAACCGACATGACCAGGACGTGCCGACCGGACAACAGCCGGGTTTCGGGTCCGAACATGGGATGCAGAGAACAGACCCGCAGCCCCGAGCGCGCGGCGGCCTCGAGCGGTTCGATCAGCGGCGTCTTGATCGAGGCAATATCGAACACCAGGGCCGGTGAACCGCGCCTGGCGAGCTCTCCCAGAATGCTTGCACTGAGCGCGATGGGCGTGGCCAGAACCACCACATCGACCGCTGATGGGGCCGAACGCCAGTCTTCGAAAAACCGCTCGCCATCGCCGACCAACGCCGGGTCGGCCAACAGGACGTCGAACCCCTGATTGTCGAGAAACGAAGCCATCCAGCCGCCCATCAGGCCGGCCCCGCCGATGATCAGCGCGCGGCGGCCGCCGCCGTGGTCGACCAGCCGCGCCCGCTCGTGCTCCTGGCGCGTCAGCGAAGCGCGGATCAGGCGGGCGAGCAGGTCGGCGGCAACGTCGCCGTCGAGCCCCAGTGCCTCGGCACGCGAGCGCACACCATCGAGCACTTCCCGCTCGCGCACGAAATCGCGCACCTGGCGGCCGCTGCCCTGCTTGACCCGGCCGATTTTCGAGACCAGTCGCTGGCGCTCGGCAGCGGCCTCGATCAGGCGCGAGTCGACCGCATCGAGCTCGGCGCGCAGCCGCGCCAGTTGATCAGGGCTACCCTCCCCCGACTCAGGCACGCCCCATGAACTCCAGGGTCTCGGTATTGACCCGCACCGTCTCGCCGGTGGTGATGTGGTCGGGTACCTGGATCTCGAGCCCGGTCTCCAGGGTGGCCGGCTTGTTCGATTTGGTCGCTGTCGCGCCTTTCATGACCGGTGCTGTCTCGGCCACCGACAGCACCACCGACTGCGGCAGCTGGATGGCAACCGGAGAGTCGCCGATGATCAGCACATAGATGCCCTCGAGCCCGTCGCTGATCAGGCCGGAGGCATCGCCGACCATGGCCTCGGAGAGGATGTACTGCGAAAAGTCCTCGCTGTCCATGAACACGAACCCGTCGGCGTCGCGATAACTGAAGCTCGATTGCCGACGGGTCAGGTCGGCATCGCGCAGCATTTCGTCGCCCTTGCAGGACAACTCCCGGCGCTCACCGCCGGGGATGGCTTCGAGCTTGAACCGGAACAGCGTGCCACCACCCCGGGCGGTCGGAGATGAGCGGTCGATCTGGCGGATGGTGAAGACCGTGCCATCGTGTTCGATGACCTGGCCGCGTTTGAGCTCGCTGGCTTTGGGCATGGTTGTCGGTCGAAGCGGTAGGGAAGACGGACCTGATTGTAGCCGCTGGCATGGCGCACCGGGTGGCCTGCGCTGGCCCGCACCGCCCGGCTGTGATAAATTCGGACGAGAAAATCGAAGTCAAAAGGGGAACTTGGCGCGACTTTGCAGAATTGATGCAAATTTGCGGTTTTGCTGCCAGCATGAAAATCCTTTTCGTCGATCACTCCAAGGTTTCGCGCTCGGTCTGGGAACGCATGGTCATTCATGCCGGCCACGAACCGCTGATCGCCGAGACCGGTGAGGCCGGGCTCGGCCTGCTCGAAGTCGAGACCGTCGACCTGATCTGCGTGTCGCTGTCGCTGCCCGACCTCGACGGCATCCGCTTTACCCGGCGCGCGCGCACCCTGCCCCACGCACACAACGTGCCCATCGTGATCCTGACCTCGGCGCAGGACACCTCGACCCGCCGGCGCGCCTTCGAGGCCGGAGCCACCGACATCTGCCCCAAGACCGGGATCCGCGAGCTGTTCGAGCGCGCCTCGAAGATGATCAGCGGCCGCGACAGCATTCTTTCCGGCCGGGTGTTGTACGTCGAGGACAGCCTGACGGTCACGCGCATCATGACCCGGCTGTTTGAAAAAATGGGGCTCACGGTCGATCATTTCGTCAATGCTTCCAAGGCCCTGGCTCAATTTGATGAGACGGTGCATGACCTGGTGGTCAGTGACATCCTGGTCGAAGGCGAGATGAGCGGCATCGCCCTGGTCAGCGAGCTGCGCGCATCCTGGCCGGACAAGACGCGGGTGCCGATACTGGCGATGTCGGGCATGGACGACGACATCCGCCGCGTCGAGCTGTTCCGGCTCGGCGTCAACGACTTCATCACCAAACCGATCGTCGAGGAGGAAGCCGCCGCGCGCGTGCGCAACCTCGTGGTCCAGAAACAGCTCTTCGACCAGGTCCAGCAGCAGCGCATCCAGCTCTACGAAATGGCCATGACCGATCCCCTGACCGGTCTCTACAACCGTCATTCGCTGACCGAGTTCGCCGCCAAGATCTCCGGCGCGGCCAACCGTCACGACCAGGAGCTGAGTGTCATTCTGATCGACCTCGACCACTTCAAGGCCATCAACGACGAGCACGGTCATCTGGTTGGCGATCGCGTGCTGGCCCGGGTCTCCGGGCTGCTGCTGCGCGCCTGCCGGCAGGAAGACTTCGCCGTGCGCTTCGGCGGCGAGGAAATGCTGCTCATCCTGCGCGATTGCCCGCTGGCCGCGGCCCGCAGCCGCGCCGAGGAGCTGTGCCGGCGCATCGAGGCGCTGGTACCGGCCGGCCTGACCATCACCGCCAGTCTCGGCGTGACCGCCCGCAAACCCGGCACCGAGGCCACGCTCGATGAGCTCATCGACACCGCCGATCAGGCCGTCTACGCCGCCAAGTCCAAAGGCCGCAACCAGGTCCGCGTGCGCGAGCACCAGCCCAACCCCACGCCGCCGCCGACCCGGCGCGCCAGCGCGGCCTGAGACCTCCCCCGAAACCCTCTTCCAAGGAACCCCGAACCATGGCAGCACGCAACCTGCTGATTCGCAGCTTCTGGACCAGCCTGCTGGCGCTCATCGCGCTGGCCGTGGCGCTGTGGTTCGGCGGACGGATGTGGCTCGGCCAGACGGTCATGAGCTACCAGGGCGAGCGCACGCTGCCCGGGCTCGATGCGCCGGTCGAGGTGCATTTCGACGCTCGCGGCATCCCGCGCGTCTACGCCGGGACCGACGCCGATGCAATGCGCGCGCTCGGCTGGCTGCACGCCGGCGAGCGGCTGTTCCAGCTCGAGCTCATCCGCCGCGTCAGTCGCGGCACGCTGGCCGAACTGGTCGGCGAGGCAGCCATCGAAATGGACCGCTTCAACCGTTCCTTCGGCGTCGCCCGCCGGATCGCCGAGACCGGTCCCGATCTCGACCCCGACACCCACGCCCTGGTCAGCGCTTACGTCGAAGGCATCAACCGGAAGCTGGCCCGCTCCGAGCGCCTCGGGCCGGAATTCACCCTGCTGCAGGCCCGGCCCGAGCCGTGGAGCGTCGAGGACGTGATCAGCGTTGCCTATTACCAGAGCTTCTACGCGACCACCCTGGTCCAGCGCCTCGCCGAGGCCTGGCGCGAGATTGCCGAAACCCATGGCGAACCGGCCGGGCGCTGGCTGGCCGAAATTGCCGATTGGCACCGCGCCAGCCTGCCGACCTCGCGCCTGACGGAGGGCTCCAACACCTGGACCATCGCGCCCGACCGCTCGGCCACCGGATCGGCCCTGCACGCAGCCGACCCGCACCTGGAATACGACATCGCACCGGGCATGTGGTATGCCGCCGGGCTGCATTCCGACGAGGGCCTCGATGTGGTCGGCGTGACCACCCCCGGCCTGCCGTTCGGGGCCAGGGGCCACAACGGCCAGATCGCCTGGGCCTTCACCGTCGCCCCGGTCGACCTGTTCGAGATCTGGCGCCACGAGCGCGACCCCGACGACCCGATGCGCGTGCGCCTGTCCGATGGCTGGGCGAGGATGACCGAGCACGAGGAAACCTTCCGCATCGATGACGAGCGCGAAATCACCGAGACCTTTCGCTACACCCCGCTCGGGCGCGTCATCGAAACAGCCGATGATCACGTGCTGGTCATGCAATGGGCCGGCTTCGAGCAACCCGTCGACGAACTTCTCGGCAGCGCACTGGCAATCAACCGGGCCGGGGATTTCGACGCCTTCCGCCACGCTGCCACCCGTGTCGGCGCGCTGTCGGTCAACTGGAGCTACTCCGACCGCCGGGGCAACATCGGCTACGTGCAGTCCACGCCCGTGCCGCGGCGCCGGCACCAGCACCATTTCGGCGTCCTCGACGCCCACGACCCCGAAGTCGGCTGGGACGGCTTCCACCCGCCGGAGTCCCGCCCGTTCGCGCTCAATCCCGAGCGCGGCTGGCTGGCCAATGCCAACAACCGTGCCGCCGGCGAGGACTGGCCCTACGCCATCCCCGGCTTCTACAAGAACCTGCGCATCCGGCGCATCGAAGCCCTGCTCGGCCACGCCGAGGCGCTCGAGCAAAGCGACATGACCCGCTTCCAGCTCGACGAAGTCTCCGAGCGTGCGCTGAGCTGGAAGGGCTGGCTGGCCGAGACCGCCGAGGCAACCGGGCGCGACCGCCTGGCCGAGGAACTGCGCGAATGGGACGGGCGCATGAGCGCCGGGAGCGAGACGGCCGGGCTGTTCGCGCGCTGGTGGCAGTACCTGCCCCGGCGCCTGTTCGAAGCCTCCGGCCCGGTCGACTGGCGCGACTGGCGGGTGGTGCTCGACGACTGGCTCCACGCCGACGAGCTGCCCGGGACGCTGCCCGATATCGACCGCGACCGCGCCGCCGCCGAGGCGCTCGACGATGCGCTGCGCGCCGGCATCCGCCCGCTCGGCACCTTCCAGACCCTGACCATCCGCCATCCGATGAGCCGCTCCGGCCTGCTCGATCAGTGGCTGAGACTCTCGCGCGGACCGATCGGCGTCGGCGGCGATGCCGGCAGCCTCAATGTTGCCTATACACACTTCGACCCGGAGTCGGCCAGCCTGCGCGCCCGCGCCGGTGCCTCGATGCGCTATACCCTCGACTGGGCCGACCCCGACGGCTTCACCCTCAACCTGACGCTCGGCCAGTCCGGCCACCCCTCGAGCCCGCATTTCGACGATTTTCTCGACGATTTCCTCACCGGCGAGCCCTGGACCGTGCCGTTCTCGCGCCAGCGCGTCGAGGCGTCCAGCGCCAGCCGGCTTGAGCTTCGCCCCTGAGCCCGGCAGGGGCTCAGTCGAGTAGCCCATCCGTTACCGGCTCTCGAGCTCGCTGCATACCGTTACCTGATTGCGCACGTCACTCAACTCGCTTCGCTCAGACACACGCTCCCTTGTTTCCGCCCGGCCCTGCGATGCTCGGTGCCTTCGAGGGCTCGGGAATGGAGTCCTCCGAGAGATCCCCGCGAGTAGCACGAACCGTGAAGGTGGTAAGGATTGGTTTTCCAACCTTCGGCCTCCTCCCAAGGTCTCCGCCGTCGACGCAGCCGAGAAGCACAGGATCAAGCGGATTCAAGAGAGCGTGTGTCTGAGCGGAGCGCCAGCGTAGCGAGTTGAGCGAACGCCGCTTGAGCCGAGCATCGCAGGGAACCCGCAGGGCAAGTCGCCCAGGCGGCTCCAAAAGCGCTTTTGCCTCCTTTTGGCGCGCTGCCAAAAGGAGGTCGCCCATCAGCGTAGCGGGGCGAAACGCCGTTGACTTTGATTTTGACCTTGACGTTCACAGCCACAGGCTGAGCAACGTACGTAATCAAGGAAAACAAAAAAGCTGCAGCCCACGAAGCCGCCCGCCTGCGGCCAGTCCCCGCTGGTCATATTCCGTCCGCAAGGTCCGGGTCCATGCGGTGCAGCGGATTGCGGACCGTCATTTCCCCATACCGCCGGCCGTGATCGAGGTCTTCACTGAACAGCCGCTCGCAGCCCGCGCGGATGGCGGCCTCGACGATCAGTGCATCGAACCATGAGAGTTGTTCGACCCTCGCCAGTTCATGCGCGCCGAGCACCAGGTTGGTGCTGGCGGGAACAACCTCGAACTGGCTCAGCGCGTCCAGTGCATCCCGGGTGTTGTGCCACGAAAGTGCCGGCTTGAGCTTGCGCGTCAACACCGAACGCAGCTCGATCAGGACCTGGGTGCTGATCACGATTTCGTGCTCAAGCGCCAGCGCTCGCAGCCAATCTCGAATGAAGGCGGATTTGTCCGGCTCACGGCGATCCAGCCGGTACACCCACAGATTGGTGTCGATGAAAACCCGCACGGATCAAACCATCGTCACGCTGGGGTCAGCCGGCCTGGCGGTCATGCAGCGACTCGCGCGACCAGCGCTGTGTGCTGGCCGACTCGCTGCTCTCGGCCACGGCATCCAGCGCATCCAGCGCGAGCAATCGGCGTTCGCGGGCGTTGACATACTGCTTCAGGAATTCACGAACCAGCGCATTGACCGACGTTTGCTCTCGCAGCGCCGCTTCGCGCGCTTTCTGCAGCAGTTCGGCGTCGATACTCAGAGTGAGGTTGACCATATCAGTGCCCTTCCGGCAACTCCATTACTAACACATAATCAGTGTAGCACAGGGTCCGACCAGCCAGCTCGACCAAGCTCAGGCCTCCTCGTCGAGGCTCGCGCCCAGACCCAGGACGGTTCGATTGGCGTAGCTGAAATACGCGGCGACCTGGTTGATTTCCAGGATCTCGCCGTCCGACCAGCCGGCCTGGCGCAGCATGCGCACATCGGCCGCCCCGAGCGCGCCGGGCGAGCGCGTCAGCAACTCGGCGTATTCCAGCGCTGCAATCTGCTTGCCGTCGAACGCCTCGGCCAGGTTGCAGTTATTGAGCACGTCGAGCCAGAAGCGCGCCAGGTCCGGGTCGCCCAGCGCGCGTTCCAGGCCCCGGGAATGGTGGGCCACGCAGTAGCTGCACTGGTTGAGCAGGCTCACCCGCACGCCGATCGCCTCGGCCAGCGCCTTGTCGAGCGTGTTGGCCGGGTGATGCAGCACCGCGCGATACAGCGCCATGTGGGCATCGAGGGTATGCGGCCGCTGGCTGTGGACCAGCAGCACCTGGTCGAGCCGCGCCGGCGGTGCACCGAGCCGGCGGTAGCTCAGTGCCAGTTCACCCTGCGCCTCTTCCGGCGCGGTAATCTTGATCCATGCCAAAACCGATCCTCCTTTCGTGAACCTCCGGTCTTCCTGACCCGGCCATCAAACCGTATCCATGTCATATCGGCGCAAGGCCCGGGCCATCAGGCCGGTCTGTACTGGACAGACCCGACTCATTCATCCCGATTCCGCTGCCATGATGTATCCGATACCTTCATTCGACCGGCCCGCCTTGCGGGTGCTTGCACTGACCCTGCTCCTGTTCGCCGCCCCGGCGAGCGCCCGCGCGGCCGACATCGGCGAGCTCTACGCGCCGTTCGCCGAGCTGCTCGACGACCACCTCCTCGAGCACCACACCGGCCAAGGCGGCCTGGTCACGGCCTTCGACTACCGCGCCGCGCTGGACCACCCCGACACGCAAGCGCGGCTCGAAGACCAGCAGCGCCGGCTGGCCGGCTTCGACCCCGACCGGCTCGATGCCCGCGCGCCGGCCATCGCCTTCTGGCTCAACGCCTACAACTTTTTCATGATCAGCCACATTCTCGAGACCGCCCGGGAAGACGGCCTGGTCGACAGCGTTCGCGACTACGGCCACCTGTTCAATCCCTACCGGGTCTTTCGTCGCGACCTGTTCGACGTCGGCGGCCGGCGCCACTCGCTCAGCGAGATCGAAAACGACATCCTGCTTGGCGAAGACTTCGCCGCGCGCGGCTGGAAGGACGCACGCGTGCATTTCGCGGTCAATTGCGCCTCGGTCGGCTGCCCGCCGCTGCTCGCAAAGCCCTACACCGCCGACAACGTCGAGACCCTGCTCGAGACCAACACGCGCCAGGCCCTGAAAACCGGACTGCATCTGGATATCCGCGACGAGACGCTGTACCTGACCAGCCTGTTCGACTGGTACGAGGCCCATTTCGCCGACCAGTCCGGCTCGGTGCGCGCCTTCATCGCCGAGCACGTCGACGACGAGCACCTCGCGGCCATCGAACAGACCCGCCGCACCCGCTTCATCGACTACGACTGGGACCTCAACTCGCCGGAGAACATGCAACCATGGATGGATTGACCCGAACGCGCCGTCTGGTGCTGCTGGCCTTGCTGCTGGCCGGGCCGGCGGGAGCCGAGAACCTCGCGCTCGAGGCGTTCGAAGTCATCGGCACACGCTCCCAGGCCGGCAACGGCATCGACTCGGCGGTACCGGTCGATGTCTTCACCGGCGAGGACCTGCGCGCGACCGGCGCGGTCGGCAACGAGCTCGGCGAGGCGCTGGCCGTACTCGTCCCCTCGTTCAACTTCCCGCGCCAGTCCAACTCGGTGACCTCCGACCACGTTCGCTCGGCCCAGCTGCGCGGCATGAGCCCCGACCAGGTGCTGGTGCTGGTCAATGGCCAGCGCCGGCACGTCTCGGCGGTGGTCAACGACAACACCAAGATCGGCCGCGGCACCAACGCCTTCGACTTCAACACCATCCCCTTGAGCGCGGTCGAGCGCGTCGAGATCCTGCGCGACGGGGCCAGCGCCCAGTACGGCTCCGACGCCATCGCCGGGGTCATCAACATCGTGCTGTCGACCGACCCCGACGGGCACCGCGCCGGCGCCCGCTACGGGGCCCACCGCAGCCGCGTCGCGCCGCTCGACCGCACCGTTACCGACGGCAACACGGCGACCGGCTGGCTGAGTCTCGGCCATCGCCTGGCCGACGACGGTTTCATCCGCTACGGCGTCGAGGCGACCACGCGCGGGGCGACCAACCGCGCCGGCTTCGACCGGGTCTCACCATTCATTCCGCAAACCGAGGCCAACCTGGCCTTCCAGGGCCAGCAGACCCACCGCGTCGGCGACCCGGAAACCGATGCCCTCGGCGCCTGGATCAACGCCCGCCAGCCCCTCGAGACGGCCACCATCTATGCCAACGCCACCTTCAGCCATCGCGAGACCGAGGGCGCGGCG
>CAYQJJ010000102.1:0-9483 GCA_964417745.1 uncultured Wenzhouxiangella sp. | reverse complement strand
AGGGAGGCCGGCACCCGAGAGCCCCGGAACCATCAACCTCCGAGACAGCCGTTATGCCGCTTGCCGACTCGAGCGACCCGGCACCACCCGGTGCTCCTCCCACCCGCACGGGTTTGGCTTTCCGGGCGATGGCTTGGGTCTTTCCTGCGGGCTGGAAGTCGGGCAGGCCCCGAGCCTTTGGGGTATTTTTTACAAGGCGACGCCTCGCCTGCGGCATCGGTGGACAGGGGGTGGCAACGGCATGGGAACAGACTCCTTATAGCCTTTCACCTTTTTCCTTTCACCTACTGCACACCCCCGGCTTCGTCACCCCAGATTTCCTCGAGGCGGCTGTCGCGGCCGCAGCGCCAGCGGTAGTACTTGTAGCGCACCGGGTTTTCCCGGTAGTAGCCCTGGTGATAGGCTTCGGCGGCGTAAAAATTCTCGAATTCCAGGACCGGCGTAACGATGGCCTGGTCAAATCGCCCGGACTGCTCGAGCGCTTCGAGCGAGGCGCGAGCCTGTGCGAGCTGCTGGTCGTCGTGGGCGAAGATGGCGGTGCGGTAGGCATCGCCGCGGTCGCAGAACTGGCCGCCGTCGTCGAACGGATCGACGTTTCGCCAGAAGATCTGAAGCAGCTCGGCGTAGTCGACCACTTCGGGGTCGAAGACCACCTGGACCACCTCCCGATGCCCGGTACCGCCGCGAACGACCGCCTCGTAGCTGGGATTGGAAACATGCCCGCCGCTGAATCCGGAAATCGTCTCCACCACTCCTTCGAGATCATCATACGGCGGTTCCATGCACCAGAAACACCCCCCGGCAAACGTCGCTCGCGCGAGGCTCTCGTCGTTTTCCGCCAGGACCTTGCTGGAGGCTGTAAGCATTACGCCAACCAGAAGCAGGGTGAATGGGAAACCACGAAGAGCACGAAGCGCACGAAGAAACGAAGGGCTGGGGATGTTCATGATTTAATCTCTGGAAGTCAATTCAGATCGCCGAAAGAAAGCGATCGCTCTGTTGAATCGTTCAGTCATCGCGAGTCGGAAAATCAACTCGCGCGGTACTCAACTTGCTTGCCTTTTCTGCGTGCTCTTCGTGGTTTCCATCCACCCGAATCAAGCCTGCCGGAGTGCCGGCAGTGTCTCACCGGCGGGCACGAACTGGAGTGCCACGCCGTTGTTGCACCAGCGCTGGCCGGTGGGTTCGGGGCCGTCGTTGAAGACGTGGCCCTGGTGGCCGCCGCAGCGGGCGCAGTGGTATTCGGTGCGCGGGATGATCATCTTGAAATCGCGCCGGGTGCCGATGTGCTTGTCGTCGATCGGCTGCCAGAAACTCGGCCAGCCGGTGCCCGAATCGAATTTGTGATCACTGGAAAACATTGCCAGATGACAGCCGGCGCAGATGTAGGTGCCGTCGCGCCACTCCTTGTCGAGCGGGCTGGAAAACGCCCGTTCGGTGCCGTCGCGGCGCAGCACGGCAAAGGCCTCGTCACTCAACAATTCCCGCCAGCGCGCCTCGCTGAGTTCGAGCGGATCGAAATCCGCGCCCGACGCCGACGTTTGCGAGCTCATGGCATCGCTGCGGCACCCACCCAGCCACAGGGCCGGAGCGGCCAGAGCCAGGCCGGCAAGCAGGCGACGTCGCGACAGACCTGATTTGTTTTCCATCATGACTCTGATTGAAGCAGATCGACGGCCTGCGTACTGTGAACGCCGCGATTCGGGCTGGCTTGGTGCGTCGCTTCAGACCTCGATATCGGCCAGGTTGCCCTTTTCTTCCAGCCAGCCGCGACGGTCGGCGGCGCGCTTTTTGGCCAGCAGCATGTCCATGAGCGCGTCGGTGGCTTCGACGTCGTCGATGGTCAGCTGCACCAGGCGGCGGGTGTCGGGATCGATGGTCGATTCGCGCAGTTGCAGGGGGTTCATCTCGCCCAGGCCCTTGAAGCGGGTCTCGGATACCTTGCCCTTGATCTTCTCGGCCTCGATGCGCGCCAGGATGCCCTGGCGTTCCTCGCCGTCGAGGGCGTAGAAGGTCTGCTTGCCGACGTCGATGCGATACAGCGGCGGCATGGCGACAAACACCCGGCCGGCCTCGATCAGCGGCCGGAAGTGCTTGATGAACAGGGCCGAGAGCAGGGTGGCGATATGCAGGCCGTCGGAGTCGGCATCGGCCAGGATGATGATCTTGCCGTAGCGCAGCTTGGCCAGGTCGTCCGAGCCCGGGTCGACCCCGATGGCGATGGCCAGGTCGTGGACTTCCTGCGAGCGCAGCACCTGGCTGGGCTCGGTCTCCCAGGTGTTGAGGATCTTGCCCCGGAGCGGCATGATGGCCTGGAACTCCCGGTTGCGCGCCTGCTTGGCGCTGCCACCGGCCGAATCGCCCTCGACCAGGAACAGCTCGGTTTCTTCCAGGTCGGTCGAGGCGCAGTCGGCGAGCTTGCCGGGCAGGGCGGGCCCGGAGGTGACCTTGCGGCGTGCCACCTTCTTCTTGGCCTTCTGGCGCTTGAGCGCGTTGTCGATGGCCAGCTTCGCGATCGCCTCGCCGTCGCTGACGTTCTTGTTGAGCCACAGCGCGAAGGCGTCCTTGACCACGCCGGAGACAAAGCTGGCCGCCGCGCGCGAGCTCAGGCGCTCCTTGGTCTGGCCGGAAAACTGCGGGTCGGACAGCTTGATCGACAGCAAAAAGCTCAGCCGCTCCCAGACGTCCTCGGGGGCGAGCTTCACGCCGCGCGGGATCAGGCTGCGCATTTCGCAGAATTCGCGCAGGGCTTCGATCAGCCCGGTGCGCAGGCCATTGGTATGCGTGCCGCCGGCCGGGGTGGGGATCAGGTTGACGTAGGACTCCTGCACCAGGTCGCCCTCGGGCACCCAGGTCAGCGCCCAGGACGCCTGCTGGTCGGCGCCGGAGAAGTCGCCGGTAAACGGCGGCACGGGCAGCTGGCCGACATCGTCGAGGCTCTCGGTGAGGTAATCGGTCAGGCCGTCGGCGTACTGCCAGGTCTCGGTCTCGCCGTTGGCCCGGTCGTCGAGCGTGACCTTCAGCCCCGGGCAGAGAATCGCCTTGGCCTTGAGCAGGTGCTTCAGGCGCGGCCGCGAGATGTTGGGTGAGTCGAAGTAATCGGCGCGCGGCCAGAAGTGGATGCGCGTGCCGGTATTGCGCTTGCCGACTTCGCCGACCACGCTCAGCGGTGATTCGGTCTCGCCGTCGGCAAAGCGGATTTCGTGCTCCTGTCCGGCGCGCCGGATGCGACAGACCAGGCTCGAGGACAAGGCGTTGACCACCGACACCCCGACGCCGTGCAGCCCGCCGGAGAACTTGTAGTTCTTGCCGGAGAATTTGCCGCCGGCGTGCAGCCGGGTCAGGATCAGCTCGACGCCGGGCAGCTTGTGTTCCGGGTGCGGGTCGACCGGCATGCCGCGGCCGTCGTCGACGACCTCGACCGAGCCGTCGTCGTGCAGCGTGACCGCAATCTCGTGCGCGTGGCCGGCCAGCGCCTCGTCGACCGAGTTGTCGACCACTTCGGCGACCAGGTGGTTGGGCCGCACGGTATCGGTGTACATGCCCGGCCGGCGTTTGACCGGTTCGAGTCCCTGCAGGACTTCGATGTCGGAGGCTTGGTAGTCGTTGGCCATTAAGGGGTTGTCGCGGCAAAAGGAGAGGTTAACCTTCTGCGAGCGGCAGTCAAGCCGTTTTCAGAACTTGCCGCCAGCGGTTACTATCGACCCATGAAATTCTACCGCGTGCTGATTCGCCTGCTGCGGGTGGTCAACGAGTTGTATTTCATCGAAATTCGCTCGATCGGCCGGCATCGGGTGCCGGTCAGCGGGCCGGTGATCCTGGCGGCCAACCATCCCAGCTCGATTCTCGACTCGATCCTGCTTGCAACCCAGCTCCGGCGGCCGATCAACTATCTGGCCCGCAGCGGCCTGTTCCGCTTTCCGGTACTGGCGCGGATCTTTCGCCTGCTCGGCGCGATTCCCATCTACCGCGCCGACGAGGTGGCCGATGCGCAGGCGCGCAATGCCATTGTTTTCGATCAGGTCCACGATCTGCTCGATCAGGGCGGTTGCGTCGGGGTCTTTCCCGAGGGTCGCAATTCCCCGCCCACGCGCATCGGCCCGCTGCGCAAGGGCGCGGCGCGTATGGCCCTGGGCGCCGAGGCGCGCAACGACTTCCGGCTCGGGCTGGTGCTGGTTCCGGTGGGTGTCAATTTCGAGAACCGCGGCTTTCTCAGCTCGGCGGTGCTGCTGCGCTTCGGGGCGCCGATCCGGATCGCGGATTTTGCCGAAGCCTACCGGGCCGATCCGGACCGGGCCTGCACGGAGCTGACCACGGCGATTCGCGACGGCCTCGGTGGCCAGGTGCTCGAGTTCGAGGACGAGCGCCTCGAGCACCTGGTCAACGACTTGACCGAGGTGTTCGGCGAAACCCTCGGCCAGCGCTTTGCCGATGTCGATTCGGACGGGCAAGCGGCCGAGCCCCGCCAGCGTGCCGTCAAGCGCTGGCTGTGGCAGGTCGCGGCCTGGTACCGGCGCACGACCCCGGAAAAAAGCCGCGCCTTCGAGCGGCGCATGCTCAGCCGCCGCCACATCAAGGACGTGCTGGCGCGCGCCTGGCAGACGCAGCCGCGCCGCGTGGTGGCGCTGCGCAATCGGCTCGAGCGCTACAAGGATCACCTGCGCCAGACCGAGCTGCGCGGGGCGCTGTCGCAGGCCTTCGACGAACCGGTCCGCCAGCGCCTCATACGCCTGCGCATGACGCTCTACGCGGTCGGGATGGCCCCGCTGGCGCTGTTCGGCCTGGCGCACAATATCGTGCCCTACGCGCTGACCCGGCTGGCCGGCCGCCTCAACCGCGACGAAGCGGTGCGTGCCTTCACCCTGTTCGGCGTCGGCCTGCTCTCCTTCGGCATGACTTACGGCCTGCTGGCGCTGGCGTTGTGGCGCTGGAGCGAGCTGGACCCGGCCTGGATCGTGGCTTACCTGCTGGCCCTGCCGCCGACCGGTTTCGTGGCGCTGCGCTACCGGCGCAACGTACTGATCTACCGCGACAGCATTCTGGTGCGCACGATCTTCTGGAACCGGCGCGAGCTCATCGACCTGCTGCGCCGCGAGCGCGCCCATCTGGTCGCCGATTTCGCCGCGCTGGCCGAGCGCTACCCGTCGCCGTAGGCTCGATGCCGCCGGGGCCGCTGGTGTGCGTAGAATGGCGCTGTATCCCTGCCCCTGGAGTGGCCCGATGTCGTCGCACCGCTTGATCGTCCTGATTGTGTTGCTCACGCTCTGCGCGCCGGGAGCTGCCAGGACCGATGTTGCACCAGGGTTCGAGCAGGCCAGCGCCGATGGTCAGGCCACGGTACGGGTGCTCTGGACGCCCTCGCCGGGCTGGGCCGAGGCCGATGAGGGTCGCCAGCCTGACGGGGTCACGGTGGCGCTCATGCAGCGTTTTGCCGACTGGCTTGAAGACCGCCACGATATCGACCTGGCACTGGAATTCGTCCGCGAGCCGGACTGGTCGGCGATGTATGCGCGGGTGCGTGATGGCCAGGGCGGAGTGTTCGGGCTCGGCAACGTCACCATTACCGAATCACGCGCCCGTGAGCTGGCCTTCTCGCCTCCCTACATCCACAACGTCGCGGTACTGATTTCGCACCGCGACCGCCCGGAAGTGGCCACGCCGGATGCGCTGCGGGAGGCTTTTGACGGGCTCGAGGCCCTGGCTTTTCGCGACACCCTGCACGCCGAGCGCCTCGAGGCGCTGCGCGCCGATCACTGGCCGGGGATGCCGATTCGCAGCGTCGAGAGCAACGACGCCATCCTGGAAGGCGTTGGCGCCGACGCCGGGTTTGCCTTCATCGATGCCTACAACTACTACCGTGCCCGAGCCGCCGGCGCTGCGCTTCGTCATCACCGAGCCTTCAACGACCCCGGCGAGGCCTTCGGCGTCATCATGCCGCACGGCAGCGACTGGGCCGGGGTGGTGGCGGAGTTCTTCGCCGACCATGAGGGACTGATCGACGCGCCCTGGTACCGGGAGCTGCTCGAGGCCCATCTCGGCGCCCGGGTGGCCGAAATCCTGATTTCGAATTAGTCGTGGGCCACCGGGTCGGGTCTGGTCGCCCACCCACGCCGGAGTTCCTTGCATGCTGAGATTCGACCGCCGGAAAATGCGCGAGTCGCGCGAGACGTCCTGGCTGGCGCTGGACCTTTTCATGGTTGCGCTGGTGTCGGTCAACCTGGTGTTCATCGTGTTCGACACGCTCTACGCTACCGCCACCCTGCAATCGCTGCTCGACGACCACGCCCCCGCGTTCAGCACCTTCTACGGCGAGCAGATCCATGCCCACTTCCTGTTTTATGACCTGATCTTCATCGCGATCTTTCTGGCCGAGTTCGTGTTCCAGTGGATCGTGGCGATTCGCCGGCACCGCTATCCGAGCTGGTATTTCTATCCGTTCGTGCACTGGTACGACCTGATCGGCTGTATCCCCATCGGTTCATTCCGCATGCTGCGGTTGCTGCGCGTGGTCTCGCTGCTGGTGCGGCTGCAAAAACGCGGCATCATCGACCTGACCGAATCCCGTATCTATCGCTTCCTCGAGTTCTATTTCAATGCTTTCATCGACGAAGTCTCCGATCGGGTGATGATCCGGACCCTCGATGACGTGCGCCGCGAAGTCGAGGACGAGACTCCCATCACGCGCCAGATCATTACCGAGGTCATTGCTCCGCAGCGCGAGGTGCTCGTCGAACACCTGTCGCGCCGCATCGGCCTGATCGCCGCACGCAGCTATCATCAGCACGAGGAGGAAATCCGGCAGTACGTCGAATCCGTCATCGCCGAGGCGGTCAGGGCCAACGACGGTATTCGCAACCTCGAGCGTGTGCCCCTGCTCGGTCGGCCGGTGGTCAATACCCTGCGCGAGTCGATCAACGATATCGTCTACCAGGTCTTCGACCGCGCAGTCTCCGACATCAGTGCCGCCGAGAACAACCGGCTGGTCGACGAGACGGTCAGCGTGATCATCGACGCCATTCTGCAAGACCACCCCGAACTCGGCGATATCGGCACGCGCATCACCGTCGAGGCCATCGAGGTCATCAAGGAACGGGTGCGCGTCCAGCACTGGAAAGAGACACTGCGCCGGCGGCGCGGGCAGCCGGCCGGTCCTGCCGAGAGTGCATGAGCGCTACCGCCTGGTCGCCAACCGTGGTTCGTGCTATGTTCGGAAGGAATGTCAACCCGGATGTTGCATAAATTTCCGGATGCAGGAGCCCGGAGAGTAGTGTTTCCGGGGTGTGGCGCGGAGTTTTTTCAACCGGAACATAGTTCACACTATGTGAGGATTGAAAAAGCGAGCACGCGCCCCGGAAACGCTGCTACACCGGGCAGGGAAACGGTACGGCGCCGGAAATTTATGCAACATCCGGGTTAAGGGGGCGTATTCGACCGATTACGCAGGCAGGCTGGAGGTTGCGCCATGGCTCAGGATCAGGATAGACGACGCTTTCACCGGTTTCCCTTCGACGCTGAAGGTTCGCTGGAACTCGAGGGTGGCGCAAGAACCGGCTGCGAACTGCTCGACCTGTCGATCAACGGCGTGCTGCTGAAAGTCTCGGACCCGTCGCAGATCGATCCCGAAGCGGCCGAGCACCTGAGGCTGATTCTTCGCGGTACACAGCAGGACGATTCGGTTGAACTGTCCATGGCGGTCGAAGCGGTGCGTTCGATCGACGACTGTCTGGCCTGCCGTTTCGTGGCCGTCGACGTCGACAGCTTCAGCCGCCTCAAGCAGCTCATTACCGACAACCTCGGCGATATCTCCCTTCTCGACCGCGAACTGACGCGCCTGGACTACTGGCCGGGCGTGCCGCTCGAGCGCGTCGCTCACTGAACCACCCTGAACCATCCCGGCCCGGCGCTGGATGCGCGCCGGGCCGGGCGGGCTCAGTCCCCGGGGCCGGGTTCGAATCGGTCGCCGAACACCTCGACGGCCAGGACTTCGAGTTCGACCGGAATCTCGAAACGCTCGATCGCCTCGTCGCCGGTGTCGATGCAAAGCCAGGCTGAATAATCCCCGATCGGCAGCTGGCTGGCGTCGACCAGAACCTCGACCGGGTGGCTCTCGCCCGCGGCAACCTTCCCGGACTCCGGGCTGGCGGCCAGCCAGTCGACCGCAGCAACGCTGTCGCAGGCCTCGGCGCTGTCGGCCAGTCCCAGGTTCCAGTCCAGGCCGGCTCCGCCGTCGATATTGCCGATGGCAAGCTCTCCGCTGCCGCTGTCTCCGGCCACCAGGGTCAAGGACAGTGCGGACGGAGTGACCGCGGCGCAGGGCGCTTCGAGCAGCAGCTCGAAATCCAGCGTGCTGGACGAGGCCAGCCCGACGCCTTCCAGGCTGCGGTCGACGTGCCCGTCGGCACTCACCGTGATATCCACCGGCCCCTCGTCGGTCGGCAGGGTGATTGCGTACTCACCGGCGGCATCACTGCTGAGCTGGTAGCTCTGCTGCTGGCCGTCGATCAGGATTTCGGCCGACTCGAGCGGTGCCGGATCATCGGCACAGTACCCCAGGCTGCTGACCGCACCTTCGATCACCGCCTCGGGATTCTCCGAGACCGTGACCCGAACCTCGATCGGCAGCAGCGGCGTGTCGGGGTCGTTGCTCTGCAAGCAAAGCCAGGCTGCATGTTCGCCAAGTTCCAGGTCGGCGGCATCGACGCTGACGCTGGTCAGGCTGTCGCTACCCGGTGCGGCCTGGCCGATATCGGGGCTGGCGCTCAGCCAGGCAACATCGCTCGGGTCCTGGCAGATCGGCAGCGAGACCTTGTGCAGGGTCACCGTGACGTCGGACCAGTCCATGGCATCGTTCCAGGTGTGTTCGAATTCAAACGCCCAGTCGCCGGCGTCGAGCGCGCCGTCCTCATCGAAGATCCCGGCACCGATGTGGCTGCTGTTGTAGGTGCCATCGCTGTCGGAACCACTGCCGTCGAAGTCCCAGGGCGGGTTGCCGGACTGGTAGCCGCCGACTCCGTAGGCCTGGCCATCCGGGCTGGTCAGGGTCATGGCCATGTCCGAGGCCCAGGTGTCCGTCCCCGAAACGCCACTTACGGTGCCGGTAAAACTGAACCCGGTGACCATGCCGGCGCTGTCGAGCCCGCCTTCGAGCGTCTCAGCGTGCGAGCCACCGCCGGGCAGGTCGAAATCGGCCAGCTGCAGGGCCTCGTCGAGGCCGGGGTCGTGCGCGTCGCGGGCCAGCGCGGCGGCGCCGGCCGCCTGGTCGGTCGCCAGCGACCAGGCCAGCTCGGCCGTGCCGGTGTTGGCGATGACCAGGGGTGATTCGACCTGGCCGCCCTCGCCGACGCTGAAATCGAGCTCGGAGGCCGCCAGCTCCAGGCGCGGCGCGTCGAGTGAGAAGTCGACCGTCAGCGCATCGTTTTCGTTGACCGGGCCGGACTCGGTGCTGGCCGGGACGAAGCCGGGGCCGGTGACCTCGAGGGTGTA
>CAYQJJ010000101.1:0-9556 GCA_964417745.1 uncultured Wenzhouxiangella sp. | reverse complement strand
AACGCGCGATGATACGCCTTTTCAGGCGCCCTCGCGCCTGTGCAAACCCAAGCGGTTCAGCTCCCGAAGGGCTTGAACGTCGCACGCGGAAATTCGATGCGGATTTCGGTGCCCACCCCGAGTTCGCTGTCAGCCTCGAGGTGCCAGCCGAATCGCACGCACAACCGGCGCACGATCGCCAGGCCCAGTCCGTAGCCCTCGCTGGAGCGGTCATGGCCGCGGAAGAACGGCTCGAACATGCGCTCGAGCTCGTCTTCGCTCATGCCGCAGCCGGTGTCCTTGATGGTCACCCCGCGCTCGTCGATCAGCACGTCGACGCGACCCGATTCGGTATACGTCATGGCGTTGCGCAGAAGGTTGGTAAACACGATCGCCAGCACCCGCTCGGGCGCCTCGACTTCCAGCAGACCGGTGGCGCGGATCTCGGAAGAGATTTCCTCCTTCGGCACGGCGCGTCGGACCTGCTGGAGCAGCTCGTCGAGCGAGTCGTTGACCACCACCACCGACCACGACAGGCTCGACTCGCTCTCACGGGCCAGGATCAGCAGCGTCTCGAGCAGGGATTCCATGTCGCGCACGGTGCGCGCCATGCGCTCGACGGTGCGCTGGCGCTTGGCCGGGTCATCGTGTTTTCTCAATATGTCGAGATTGGCCCGCACCACGGCCAGCGGTGTGCGCAGCTCGTGGCTGGCATTGCGCGTGAAGTTGCGCTCGCGCTGGATGAAGGCATCCATGCGATCAATGAACTGGTTGAAGGCGTTGATCAGCGTGACCACCTCGGTGTCCGGCGCGTCACCGAAATCCTCCGGCCGGAATTTGTCGAAGCCGCCCGAAGTCAGGTCGTAATTGCGCACCGCGTCGGCCAGCTGCACGATCGACGACACCGCGCGCCGCGAAATGATGTAGCTGATCCAGATCAGGATGTAGATCAACAACAGCACGCCGGTCAGCGGCGCGATGCCGAAGTAGAACGCCAGCGCCGAGACCTGCATTTCATCAAACACCAGGTAGAGCCGGTCGGCCCCACGGTCGGAAACGTGCACCACCGGCCTGGAGTCGGGACCGTTTTCGACGCGCCGGAAGCCGGGCTCCTGATCGCGCAGCCAGTCCGGAACCTGCCGGTAGTCGCTCTGGCGGGCCATGTAGCCGCGCAGATTATTGGTATTGGGCAGCGGGAATCCGCGGTCTTCGGAGTAGTGGCTCCAGAAATGCTGGGCCTCGCCGTTGAGCGCCTCCTGCACCAGAACTTTTTCGACCACCATGGCCGCAGCGTAGACCCCGAACACGGTCGCGGCGCTGATCGCCAGCACCTGCAGGGCAAACACCTTGACCAGCTTGGTATTCAGCCCGCCCCGCAGCAGTCGGTTGAGAAACCTCACATCAACCCCGGACGACGCGCGCGGACTTCCACCCGACGAGATTCATCAGCGGCGACAGAACCGGTAGTGGGCAACCATCCATGCATTCCCGTTATCGTAACCAAACAGCTCTTCACAAGCCATGAAGAACATGCGCCAGCGCTGGCGCCAGCGCTCGCTCTGATCGCCGTAGATCTCTTCGAACACCTGGCGCATGGCGCTTCGTCGGGCGTCCATGTTGTCGAGCCAGGCGCGCGCGGTGCGCGCATAGTGCTGGCCCGAGTACAGCTGGCGCTGTTCCAGCGCGACATGATCCTGGAAATGCAGCAGGGTATCGGCCGCCGGCATCAGGCCGCCGGTAAAGAAGTGCCGCCCCATCCAGTTGCCGGCGCCCTCGGTCTCGAACGGATAGGCCAGGTCGCGATGGCAGAAGATGTGCACAAACAGCTTGCCGCCGGGCTTGAGCCAGCCGGCGATGCGCTCTAGCAGGGTCCGGTAGTTGCGAACGTGCTCGAACATCTCGATCGACACCACCCGATCAAACGAAGTGTCGAGTTCGAGTTCGTTGACATCGCGGGTCAGTACGCGCAGGTTGTGCAGGCCGAGCTCCAGCGCGCGTGCCTCGATGAAGGTGCGCTGGGAGGCCGAATTCGACACCGCGGTGATCTGGCTGTCCGGGTAATGGCTGGCCATCCACAACGTCAGCGCGCCCCAGCCACAACCGAGTTCGAGGATCTGCTGGCCGTTTTCGAGCTCGGCGTGCTCGCAGCTCGCGGCCAGCATGTCGGCCTCGGCGGTGTCGAGGTTGTCGACGCCCGGCTTCCAGAGCGCGCTGGAGTATTTCAGGTGCTCCCCGAGCGCGAGCTTGTAGAAGCCGGCCGGAACCTCGTAGTGCTGCTCGTTGGCCGCATCGGTCTCGATGGCAATCGCCGAGCTGGCCAGTTCGGCCATCAGTTCCTGGTTGCGCGCCGAGCGCTTTTCGGGGTCGTGGTCACCCTCGGCAGCCAGCCGACGCTTGAGCAACTGCCGGATACCCCGGCGGATCAGGAAATCCGGCGCCAGTCCGCGCTCGGCCAGTTCGATCGGGTTCATTCTTTCGCTCCGGGTAGGGATGGGGCCGGCACAGCCGGCTCGGCGGCGCGCTCGCGGGCAAACCAGAAAATCAACGGCAGAATCAGCGCCCAGCTCAGGCCGACGGCCAGTATCACCTGCCAGGCCGGTGCCAGCCATTCCACGGCGCCAAAACGCGAGCCGGCGAAATACGACATCGGCGAGCCGAGGCCGCCGAGCACACCGATGAGCAGCAGCCGATGCTTGAACAGGCTCATGGAATGGTTGATCACAAGCGCCAGTGCCAGCCAGAGCAGCATGATCCACAGCGGCGCCAGTCCGGGCACCGGCCAGGGCGAGGCGTACGCCAGCAGGCCGAACTGCACCCAGGCGCTGTCGAGCGCCAGGCCGAGGACCAGACAAAGCGCAACGATGCGCAGATCCAGCGGGTGGCGGTTGCGCGAGTCGAGCTGCCAGGCAGCCAGCGCACCAACCACCACCACGCCGACCCACAGCAGGCCATGGGCCGCGCCGACGACGCAGGCCGGCCAGCTCAGCTGGAACAGCCCCTGGTTGATCAGGAAAGCACGCGTCATGGTCGTGCGGCGGTCAGGCCGGTCGGTTCGGCCGGTCGGAAATCGGGGCCGGCCAGCAGCAGATGAACGTCGCTGATGGCGCGCTCGTGAAAGCCGCCCTCGCAGTACGCCAGGTAGTAGCGCCAGCGGCGCCGAAAGGTATCGTCGAAGCCCATCGCCGAGATTTCATCCCAGGCCGCCTCGAAGCGCTGCCGCCAGTCGCTGAGGGTGCGCGCGTAGCTGGCGCCGAAGTCGGCCAGCTCGATCAGACCGAGCCGGGTGGCACGGCCCATGGCGCCGGTGATTGCGCTGACCGAGGGGATGAAGCTGCCGGGAAAGATGTAGCGTTTGATGAAATCGATGTTGCCGAGCGCGCGCTGGTAGCGAAAATCCTCGATGGTAATGGCCTGCAGCAGTGCCAGTCCGTTCGGCTTGAGCAGGCGGTCGATTTTCGCCAGGTAGGTATCGAGGTAGTGGTGGCCGACCGCCTCGATCATCTCGATCGAGACGATCTTGTCGTAGCGCCCGGTCAGGTCGCGGTAGTCTTCGAGCTTGAGCTCGATGCGATCTTCCAGGCCTGCTTCGCGGATGCGTTCGGCCGCGTAGTCATACTGCTCGCGTGAAATGGTGGTGGTGGTTACCCGGCAGCCGTAGCGCGCGGCCGCGTGCAGCGCCAGCCCACCCCAGCCGGTGCCGATTTCGAGCAGGTGGTCATCGGGCCCCAGCGCGAGTCTTGTGCAGATCCGGTCGAGCTTGTTGATCTGGGCGGCTTCCAGGCTGTCGTTGGCCGACTCGTAGAGCGCGCTCGAATACATCATGCGCTCGTCGAGCCAGGCGGAGAAAAAGTCGTTGCCGAGGTCGTAGTGGGCGGCGATATTGCGCCGGCTGCCGGACAGGCTGTTGCGGTTGAACGCATGCCAGATACCCATCAGCCAGCTCGTCAGACGGGCGCTGCCGGAATCGACGCGATTGAGCAGCTCGCGGTTGCGGGCAAGGACGCGCACCACCGAGACCAGGTCGGGGCTGTCCCACAGGCCGGCCATGTAGGCCTCGGCAGCGCCCAGCGAACCGCCCGTGGCCATCAAGCGCCAGAAGGCGAGGTCGTGAATCTCGACCGATGCGCTCAGCCCGTCGTCGTGACCGAGACGAACCTCACCCAGGCAGTCGCGGATCACCAGCTGACCGGAATCCATGGCCTCGAGCCGCTGGATTACACGCGAACGCAACCAGCTGTCGAGCCGGTTGGCACCTGCCAGCGTGACATTCTCGCCGCGAATCCCGCCGCCAATCTCGGCGTGGTTGTCGCGGGCGTTGTCGACAAGGGTTTTTTCGAACTGGGTCATGTGGGCTTGTTGGTCCTGTCCGGATGCGGATGAAAAGGCGTCTTCTTGAGCCAGAGCCGAAACGCCTGCCAGTAAATGCCGACCACGACACGCGCGGTGAGGAATGGAAAACGCAAGGGCAGCCCGACCATCGCGCGCTGGGTCACCGGGCGCAGTTTCAGAAGCATCCCGGCTGTAAAAGAGTCTGAGGCCGGAGCGGTCACCGTCATGTGAACGCGCAAGCGACCTTTTTCGAAGCCGAAACGCCAGTCGTAATGCATCGCCAGCGGCAGAAAAGGCGAGACGTGAAACGCCTTGTCGAAGGCAAAACGATACTCCGGGCCCGCCTGCCCGCGCGCGTCCATGACATACGCATGGCGCTCGTTCCAGGGCGTGTTGTGGACTTCGCCGACGATGAAGGCGATATCACCGTCTGAATCGAGGCAGAAATAGAAGCTGACCGGGTTGAAGCACAGCCCCCACTGGCGCAGATGGGTCAGTACCAGAACCTGTCCTTCCGGACGAACGCCGAGCTCGTCGTGAACGCGCTCTCGCACAGCTTCGCCCAGCGGCAGATGGTGCGGGGCGAGATGATCGCGGCGCCGGAAGGTAACCAGGTTGAAGCGCTCGAGCGACCACAGCCGGCTGCGTGCGAAGGTCTCGGTGATGCGGTCGCAGTCGAGCAGGCTGAAGTACAGCGAATAATCGAATCGATGTTCGCGCGGGCCCTCGCGTCGGTGCCAGACCCGGCCGACGGCGAAGGCTTCATCCATGGGAGGCCTCGATGGCATCGACCACGCGCCGGGCACTGCGCGCCCCGTCCTCGTGAAAACCCCAGCCCCACCAGGCACCGCAATACCAGGTCCGCCGCAGGCCGTTGATTTCGCTCCAGCGCCGCTGTGCGACCACAGCCTCGGGGGTGAACACCGGATGGCTGTAATGGCGGCGAACCAGGATGCGGTCGGGGTCGATCAGCTCCGCCTGGTTGAGCGAGACCAGGTATTCAGTCGACGAGTCGATGCCCTGTAGCCGATTCATTGAGTAGGTTACCCGGCAGTGCTCGCGGTCGTCCGGATCGCGCCGGACGTTCCAGCTCGCTCGCGCCCGCGGGTCGGCGGGGAGCAGCGAGTCATCGGTGTGCAACACCGCCTCGTTGGGCTGATAGCCGATCGCCCCGAGAATCATCTGCTCGGCCCGGTTGGGGTCGGCGAGCAGTTCGAGTGCCTGGTCGGAATGGCAGGCCAGTACTACGGCATCGGCGTTCAATTCGTCGTTGTCGGTGTGGACTCGTACGCCATTCTCGCCGCGCTCGATCCGGCGCACCGGGCGGGCGGTCTCGAAGCGTGCCGGGCAGCGAACCGCGGCCTCGACATAGCGCGCGCTGCCGCCTTCGACGGTCCGCCAGGGCGGCCGGTCGCGCAACTGCAGCATGGCGTGATTGTTCATGAATGCCAGCAGGTGGCGCACCGGAAACTCGCGGATCCTGCCCATCGGCGCCGACCACAGCGCCGAGGCCATCGGCAGCAGGTGATAGTCGGCGAACTTGCGACCGTACGGACCCGAGTCGAGCCACTCGCCCAGCGTGATGCGATCATCGACCGTTTCGAGCAGCGCCGGCCCGGCCCGGTAGAACCGCAGCATGTCGCGCACCATGCCGATGAACGACGGGCTCAACAGGTTGCGCCGCTGGCAGAACAGATCACCCAGGCTGGCGGCGTTGTAGGCCAGCCCGCTGGCCGGGTCGGAGACCGCGAAGCTCATGTCCGAGTCGCGCCAGGCCACGCCCAGCTTCTGCAGCCACTCGGTGAACAACGGATAGTGGTGTTCGTTGAACACGATGAAGCCCGAATCGATGGCGCGCTCGACGCCTTTGTCGTCGACGTGATGGGTATCGGCGTGTCCGCCGAGGCGTTCGTCGGCTTCGAGCAGCACGACTTCATGCTGCTCCGACAGGTGCCAGGCCGCATACAGGCCGGCGATTCCGCCGCCGACGATGACGATCTTCATGACTTTTCAGGCAACCGTCTCGCCTCGCGCATCCCCGGCGGCAGCGGGCGCAGATTACTGATCACGCCGACCACGCTCAGCGCCTTTAGCACGTAGTAGCTGATATCGACCTCCCACCAGTAAAACCCCTGTCGGGCCGAGCCGGGGAAATGATGGTGGTTGTTGTGCCAGCCCTCGCCGAGGGTCAGCAGCGCCAGAAAGGCGTTGTTGCGGCTGTCGTCGCGGGTTGCGTAGCGCCGCGAGCCCCACACGTGGGCCAGCGAATTGATCGTCAGCGTGACGTGGATCAACACTACGGTGGAGAGGAAATAGCCCCACACCAGAAGCTGACCACCGCTGGTCCCGAGCCCCGGCGCGACGCGTTCGAGCAGCGCGCCGAGCCCGAACAGCGCGGCGGCGAAAACCACCGGCACGATCAGATCGTGGCGGTCGAGCCAGCGCAGCTCCGGGTAACAGGCCAGGTCCGGCACCTGGGCGAAATCGGTCGGATAGTGGCGCCGGCTGAGAAACCAGCCCATGTGCGACCACCAGAAACCGTGGGCGGGGGAATGCGGGTCGCCCTCGCGGTCGGCCTGCTTGTGATGATGGCGATGGTGGGCGGCCCACCACAACGGCCCGCGCTGGGTGGCCGAGGCACCCAGCAGCGCGAACACGAACTGCGCCGGCCGCGAGGTCCGAAACGCCCGGTGCGCGAAATAGCGGTGGTAGAAGGCGGTTATGGCAAACATGCGCACCAGGTAGCTGGCCAGGAAGACCGCGATGGCAACCGGCGAAACGCCGACCCAGATAACCGCCAGGCAGGCCACGTGCAGGCCGATGAACGGCACGATGCGCAGCCAGTCGATGCGTTCGGAATCAGCCGCGTCGAGCGAGGCGGAGGCGGAGTTTTCGTCAATCATGGCGTCAGGTTCTGAAATGATCTGCAGGGCACTGATGAATTGACCGCGATATTAGACGTATCGCCTGCCGACAAACGTGAAGGCCGCCCCCTTGCCCCCGCGCCAGCACCCGACAACCGCAGACCCTGGTCCCCGGAGCGCTGGAAAAAGTCGGGGGTAGCGGGGCATTTCCGAGCACTCGACAAGCCGATTTCCTGCCCGGTACCGCGACAGATCGCTGATTCGCACCCTGCCGGTGCCGGCCAACAATGGTTCGCAACCGGCCGGCCGTGGCCTGAAGCAGTGCCACTGCCGGGCAGCGTCGAATCAACAGGAGGAACTGGCATGAAGACTTCCGGCTTTACCCTGATCGAGTTGATCATGGTCGTGGCCCTGCTGGCCATCGTCACCGGCCTGACCGTGCCCGCCATGGGCAATCTGTTCAGCGACAACCGCATCACCAGCGAGGCCAACGAATTGATGGCCGGTATCCAGTTCGCGCGCCACCAGGCGGTCACCCGCAACACCTTCGTGACCGCCTGCCCCGGCAGCGTGGAAAACGGCTGCCGCAGCGACGGCCGCTGGGACCGGGGCTGGATCGTTTTCATCGATGCCGACAACAACGGACAGGTCGCTTCCGAGGATGATGTGCTGCGCGTCGGCCAGCCAGTGACCGGCCTGCTGATGCACTCCGGGGGGCGTCCGCGGGTGCGCTTCCAGCCGCACGGAGGCGCCTATGGCTTCAACCTGACCATCCGGGTCTGCGACGCCGAAGGCGCTACCCGACCGCGCGCGATCGTCGTCTCCAACCCCGGCCGGGCCCGGGTCAGCCGCGATATCGACCCCGACGAATGCCGGGCCGGGTAAGCCGGCAGCGTCGCCTAGTGGGCCAGCCCCTTGCAACCGAAGCGTCGAGGCCGTACCATTTCAAACAGTTGTTTGAATCGAACGTTTGAATGGTTGACGATACGACCTACACGCGCATCCTCGACGCCGCCGAGGCGCTGTTCGCCGAGTGCGGATTTCACGCCACCACGCTGCGTCAGATCACCCAGTCCGCGCAGGCCAACCTTGCGGCGGTCAACTATCATTTCGGCTCCAAGCAGGGGCTGATCGTTGCGGTATTCAAACGCCGGCTCGACGCACTCAACCAGGCGCGCCTGGACCGCCTGGCCGAAGCCCGCGCCGAGGCCGACACGCCCTCGCTCGAGGCCGTGCTCGACGCCTTTGTCTACCCGGCCATGGCGTTTTCGCACGGCAGCGACAGCGACGGACATCGCTTCATGCGCATCCTCATGCGCGCCTTTGCCGACCAGGACGACGAACTGCATCGGGCGCTGAGCGCCGAGTATGCCCACGTCATGCGCCAGTTCGCCGAGGCCATCGCCGCCGCCCTGCCCGGCAGCCAGCCCGAGGCGCTGCGTCGACAGCTCGATTTCATTGTCGGGGCTTTGACCTACACGATGGCAGAGTCCCATCTGAAGGATGCCCGTGCGCTGGCATCCGACCTTGTTCAGTTCGCCGCTGCCGGCCTGCGCGGCGCCGCCCCTTCTTCCCGCGACGGTGCCCGTCGCACCATGGAGATCGTCCAATGACCCTGCTGTTTCTCATCCTGCTGATCGTCGGCCTGCTCGCGCTGGCCTATTTCCGTGCACCGCTGTGGTCCGCTGCCGTCGGCGCGGCGGGCGTGACCGTGGCGCTGGTGGCCTGGCTGCCCGTGGCGTGGCCGGTCGACCTGCTCTACATCGCCACCACCGCGGTGCTGGTTCTGCTGGCCATCAAACCGCTTCGCCGCGCGCTGATCTCGCGGCAGCTGTTTGCCTGGTTCAAGACCGTGCTGCCGGCCATGTCGGCCACCGAGAAGGAAGCCCTCGATGCCGGTTCGGTGTGGTGGGATGCCGAGCTGTTCTCGGGCCGGCCGCGCTGGAAAACGCTGTTCGACATGCCGGCGCCGAAACTCAGCAACGAGGAACAGGCCTTCGTCGACGGCCCGGTCGAAGAACTGTGCGCCATGCTCGACGACTGGGAAATCAACAACGACCTCAAGGACCTGCCCACCGAAGCCTGGGATTTCATTCTCGAAAAGCGCTTCTTGAGCATGATCATCCCGAAACAATACGGCGGGCTCGAGTTTTCCGCCCAGGGCAACGCCGCCGTGGTCACCAAGATCTCCACCCGCAGCCTGACCGCGGCAGTCAGCGTGATGGTGCCCAACTCGCTCGGCCCGGGTGAGCTGTTGATGCATTTCGGCACCGAAGAACAGAAAGACCACTACCTGCCGCGCCTGGCGCGCGGTGAGGAAATCCCGTGTTTTGCACTGACCTCGCCGCTGGCCGGCTCGGATGCCGCGTCCATGCCGGATGAGG
>CAYQJJ010000100.1:0-9577 GCA_964417745.1 uncultured Wenzhouxiangella sp. | reverse complement strand
TTCCACGGCGAACTCCATCGGCAGCTCCTTGAACACTTCCTTGCAGAAGCCGTCGACGATCAATGCCACCGCTTCTTCCTCGTCGAGCCCGCGCGAGCGGCAGTAGAAGAGCTGGTCTTCGCCGATTTGCGAAGTGGTGGCCTCGTGCTCGATCTTCGCGCTCGAATTCGACGACTCGATATACGGGAAGGTATGCGCCCCGCAGGTCTTGCCGATGAGCAGCGAATCGCACTGGGTATAGTTACGCGCATTTTCAGCCCGCCTGGCAGTACGCACCAGCCCGCGATAGCTGTTGGAGCTCTTGCCTGCCGAGATGCCCTTGGCGATGATCTTGCTCTTCGTGTCGCGGCCCAGGTGGATCATCTTGGTGCCGGTATCGGCCTGCTGGCAGGCGCGCGTGAGGGCAACCGAGTAGAACTCACCGCTCGAGCGATCACCGCGCAGGATGCACGACGGGTACTTCCAGGTAATCGCCGAGCCGGTCTCGATCTGCGTCCAGGTGATACGCGAGTCGTCCTCGCGGCAGTCGCCGCGCTTGGTCACGAAATTGAAGATGCCGCCCTTGCCGTTCTCGTCGCCGGGGTACCAGTTCTGCACGGTCGAGTACTTGATGTGCGACTTTTCCCGCGCGACCAGCTCGACGACCGCGGCGTGGAGCTGGTTCTCGTCGCGCATCGGCGCGGTGCAGCCTTCGAGATAGCTGACCTGGCTGCCCGGCTCGGCGATGATCAGCGTGCGTTCGAACTGGCCGGTATCGCGGGCGTTGATGCGGAAATAGGTCGACAACTCCATCGGGCACTTGGTGTCTTTGGGGATGTAGACAAACGAGCCGTCGGTAAACACCGCCGAGTTGAGCGCGGCGAAGTAGTTGTCGGTGTGCGGGACGACCGAGCCCAGGTACTCGCGCACCAGGTCGGGGTAGTCGCGTACCGCTTCGGAAAAGCTGCAGAAGATCACCCCGGCTTCCTTGAGCTCCTTCTGGAAGGTCGTGCCCACCGAGACCGAATCGAACACCGCATCGACGGCCACGCCGGCCAGCCGGGCACGCTCGTGCAAGGGCACGCCGAGCTTGTCGAAGGTCTCGAGCAGTTTCGGGTCGACTTCATCGAGACTCTTGGGCCGGTCTTTCTGCTTGGGCGCGGCGTAGTAGTGGATATTCTGGAAATCGATGGCCGGCACGTTGAGCTTGGCCCAGTTCGGACCAACCATGGTCTGCCAGTGATGAAAGGCCTTCAGACGCCATGCCAGCAGCCACTCCGGCTCTTCCTTCTTGGCCGAGATCATGGCGATAATGTCTTCATTGAGACCGATCGGTGCCTTGTCGGACTCGATATCCGTGTAAAAGCCAGCCTTGTAACGCTGCTGGATGACGCTCTGGACTTGTTCGACGGTCTGGTTCATGACGTTTTCGAATCCCGTTTGTTCAATTGATGGGCTTGGCCAATGGCGCGCCCGGATCTTCGGCGCGAATGGCGATGCGTGGCGGTCGTGGCCGGGCCAGGTCGGCCAGCGTGAGCTCCTCGAGCGCACTCTCCACGGCCAGGCCGATCTGCTGCCAGTTGCCGCGCAGGCTGCACTGGCCTTCGTGGGAACACACGCCCTTGTCGAGTGCGCATTCGGTCAGGGCGATCGGCCCCTCCATGGCGCGCACGATCGCGGCCACGGAAATATTTTCCGGGCGGCGGGCCAGCTGGTAGCCGCCGTTGACCCCGCGGATCGAATCGACCAGATCCGACCGGGCCAGCGTCTTGAGCACCTTGGCCACGGTTGGCGGCTCGAGCCGGGTGGCCTCGGCAAGATGCCGCGCCGGAACACACTCCTCGCCGGAGCGGGCCAGTTCGGCCATCAGAAGCGAGGCGTAGTCGGTCAGTTTGCTGATTCGAAGCATCGTCGGGCCGTTGTTCTGCTTGCCTACGGAAATTATGCGGACACCGGGCCGACAAAACAAGACCAAATCAGTATGGATTCAATTCGAAAGAAACCCCGGCCGGCGTCGCGCCGGCCGGGGTTGGTCAGGTCGATACGCTGACTCAGTCCAGCGTGCAGGGAACGCTGGAGGTCAGGCGATCGAGACTCCAGGTCAACTCCGTGCCATCTTCCAGAGCGACCGCGGCCTCGGCTGTATCGCAGTCGACAAACTCCAGCGCAATGGTTCCGATCGTCTGTCCATCAACCGGTGCACCACCGCCGGGCAGGCCACCGCTGAAGGAATACAGACTGCCCACCGCGCTGGTCCCGTCAAAGCCGCCCGGAACCGGGCAGCCCTCTTCGCCGACTTCTGCCTGGCAGGTATCGAAGGTGAACCACTGTGGCTGGCCGGAACCATCCAGATCATAGGTGTAGACCGTACCCAGCAGGCGATTCTGCGCCGGTAGCGGCGTGAGCACGAAGCCCTCGCTCTCGCCCTCGACCGATTCCCACCAGCCGTTGACGCTGTTGTCGACCGGTGTGCGCGTTTCGAGGGTCCCGACGGGAATGGCCAGAATACCCAGCGGCTGATTGATGCCGTCGCCAATCGCCACGAGGGTGACGTCGGCCCCGGCGGGAAGCGTGGCCGGCAGCGGATCGATCAGGTTGGTCTGTCCGTCGCTGGAGGCGACTTTCAGGTCGTATTCTCCGGCAGGAACCGCGAAGAAACCGCTCTGGACCTGATACGGCACCCCGGTCAGGTCATTGACCACATCGCCACCAGCGGTGCGGATCGATACCTCGGTTGCCTCCAGGTCTTCGGCAAATGGAGCCGCATGCACCACCCGGATATTGAGATCGCCGTCGGCGGGCGCTTCGGCGTCATCGAGCAGCGCCCACAGCTCCAGCGGCTGGGTCTGGCCGTTACCGACCGCAAGAACGGTATAGTCGGAACCCGATTCGAGGCTGACGCTGGTCTCGATGGCCGGGTCGTCAGCGCCGGTCGGCGTGACCGCCAGATCATAATCGCCGGCGGGTAGATCGAGGTACTCGGTGAACTCGCCGAATTCGAACTCCTGAAGTACCGGATCACCGTTGACCGACACGGTTACCGAGGTGCCTTCCAGAGAATCGGCAAACGGCGCGGCGTGCACAACAAGTACACGCGCTTCGGCAGCCGCGTGAATCGGCAGGGCCAGGCAGCCGGCTGCCACGATAGTGCTTGCAATTATTCGTTTCATTTTTCAAAACTCCCAGGTTGGGTTGGTCCCCCTTGGTGTTATAAGGTAATAATCAATCGTTGGCGGCACGTGAACCTTCAGTGACCCTTTTGTCAACAGCCGACCGACTGCTACGCTAGGCCCCCATCAATTTCCCGGATACCAGCCGTGACCCAAGATGCCAGACGCCAGCGCGGCGCACAGTGGGCCTGCGAACATACCGGCTGGGCCGATGCCCGGCTCGAAGTCGTCTCGGCCGACGCCAGTTTCCGGCGTTACTTCCGACTGCGCCACGGCAATCGCTCGATGGTGCTGATGGATGCCCCACCCGAGAGCGAGCCACTCGACGCGTTCATTGACATCGCCGAGCGGCTTGCCCCCTGGGTGCATGTGCCAACCATTCATGCCGCCGACCGCGACAACGGTTACCTGCTGCTCGAGGACCTCGGCGATTCGCCCTACCACCAGATCCTCACCGACGACAACGCCGACGAGTTGTTCGACGCGGCCGTCACGGCGCTGATCCGCATCCAGACAGAGGTGCCCACCGACGGCCTGCCGGAATACGACGCCGGCCGGCTGATGCAGGAGCTGGCGCTGTTTCCTGACTGGTTCCTGGCCCGTCACTGGCAGGTCGAGCCAGACGATGATGAGCTCGACCGCTGGGACCTGATCTGCGCCACGCTGATCCGCTGGGCGCTCGATCAGCCGCGTGTGTTCTGCCATCGCGACTTCATGCCCCGCAACCTGATGCAGGCCGACCCTAACCCCGGCATCATCGACTTCCAGGACGCGGTGATCGGTCCGATCAGCTACGACCCGGTCTGCCTGTTCCGCGATGCCTTTCTGAGCTGGCCGGTCGAGCGCGTCGATGGCTGGCTGGAAGACTACCGGGCGCGTGCCCTCGCCGCCGGTCTGGCGGTTCCGGAGTCGGCCGATCTGTGGCGGCGCAGCTGCGACCTGATGGGCGCCCAGCGCCATCTCAAGGTGCTCGGAATCTTTGCCCGCATTGCCTACCGCGACGGCAAGCCGCACTACCTCGACGACGCAGCGCGTTTTTTCGGCTACCTGGCCGAAGCCATCCGGCGCAATCCGGAACTGTCCGACCTGGGTGCCCTGCTCAAGGGCTGGCAGGCACGGGCGCAGCCACGATGACCTGATCGCGCCCGGCGTGCTTGGCCTCGTAGAGCGCCTCGTCGGCGCGCTTGAGACATTGATCCCAGGATTGCTCGTCAACCGGCCATTCAACCACACCGAAACTGGCGGTCACATCGAGCAGCCGACCGTCGAACTCGAGCGATAGCTGGCTCAATCCCGCGCGCAAGCGACCGGCAACCTGCTCGGCCTGCCCGGCATCAGCCCCCGGCAGAACAATCAGAAACTCCTCCCCGCCGAAGCGGAAAGCATGGTCGCTGGCACGCACCACCTGCTCGATCACGTCCGAGACTGCACGCAGGGTCTTGTCTCCGGCCTGGTGACCAAATTCGTCGTTGATCTGCTTGAAATGGTCAATATCCATCAGCAACAGGGTCAGCGGCGTCCCGGTCTCGAGCGCGCGCAGACGCTCGCGCTCGGCGACCTGGTCGAGCGACAGCCGGTTCTTCATGCCGGTCAACGGGTCTTGTTGAGCCAGGCCCATGAGTTCGAGCTGCTTTTCACGAAACAGCATGACCGCCAGCGCCATGGTCAGGCAGAAGCCGAACACCATGGCATTGAGAAAGGCCAGCGCCTGGAACGGATCCTGAACGAACGATGTCGTCAACGCCGGGCTGATCAGCGCATACCCCAGGCGCAGCGCCAGAAACGCGGCAAAAACAAACAGGACCATCGCCACGGCGCGGTGGAATCGCACCATGCCGCGCTCGCGCGAGCGCCACAACAGCCAGCCGGCGTAGCCGTCGACCAGAATGTAGAAACTCGAGTGGGCGATGATGCGCAGCCGCAGGCTCTCGCGCACGGCATCGAACAGCATGGCGGTAACGAAAATCAGCACCACGGCAACCAAGACCAGCTCGACCCAGGGCCGCTGCCCGAGATAGCGTTGCACACCGATCAGCACCAGCCCGTGGCCGACTCCGATCAGGGCGTTGGCCAGGGTTCCGGCAATCCAGGCCGGAAACGGCACGGCAATGGTCTGCAGCAGATGGCCGACCAGGTAGCCGATGCCGAAAGCCAGCCCGGCCAGGGTCCAGTCGATCAGCGCCCGGGTGCGGGTGCCGGCCAGAAAGATGCCGAGCATGGTCACGGCCATCAAAAAGCCGCCGACGCTGGAGACAAAGGCCAGCGTTCGTACATCCAGCATCAACAGCTCATCCATCAAAAATCTCTCGGCCGACGCCGGAACCCGGCTTGAGCCATTAGTTTTGCAAGAATCAGGCCATAACGGAGATCAGGCCGGGCCGATAACCCGCACCGACATCAATCCGCCGCGGCGCGCTCTGATAATCTTGCGCCCTGTTGCCGCTGCGAACAAGCGAACCGGATTACTTTCCATGCGCGCCATGATTCTTGCTGCCGGCCGGGGCGAACGCCTGCGGCCGCTGACCGACTCCACCCCCAAGCCACTGCTGACCGTCGCCGGCCGACCACTGATCGTGCACCACCTCAAGGCGCTGGCTGAGGCCGGCGTCACCCGGGTGGTCATCAACCTGGCCTGGCTGGGCGAACAAATCCGCCGGTCGCTGGGCGCCGACGCCGGGCTGGGCCTGGACATCCATTACTCGCCGGAGCCACCCGGCGCCCTCGAGACCGCCGGCGGCATCCTCCAGGCCCTGGACGTACTGGGCCCCGAGCCCTTCCTGGTCATCTCCGGCGATATTCACTGCGACTTTCCGATCAAGCGCCTGTACGGCTTCGAACCCGACGGCCAGGCGCACCTGGTGCTGGTCGACAATCCCGCGCACCACCCCGGCGGGGATTTCGGCCTTGACGACAACGGCCGGCTTGACCCGGATGGCGAGCAACGCCTGACCTACAGCGGTATCGCGGTCATGACCCCGGAACTGTTTTCCGGCCTGGCCCCGGGCCGGCGTGCGCTGCGCCCCGTGCTCGACCGGGCACTGGCGGCCGGACAGCTGACCGGCGAGCACTATCGCGGCTACTGGTCCGACATCGGCACGCCCGAACGGCTCGAGGCCGCCCGTCGCGCGAACGCGGCCGGTCCGGCAACCCCGCCGGATTGCGGCGATTGATTCGTTCATCGACAAGGCGCTACACTCCGGAAGTCCAAATGCGCAAGGGAGTGTCATGACCGTCACCATCGGCATCATCACCGAGACCGCTCCCGGCGAGCGGCGCGTGGCGCTCGACCCGCCCACCGCCCGACGCCTGGCCGAAGCCGGCCACAGCGTGCTCATCCAGGCCGGCGCCGGTCAGCAGGCCGGCCACCCCGACGCGGCCTGGGAGGGCTGCGAGATTCTGCCCGACGCGCCAGCCATCGCCGAGCGCAGCAATATCCTGATCAGCGTGAGACGGCCCGACCCGGCCATTGTCGACCAGCTTCCCTCGGGGGCGCTCATCATCGGCCAGCTCGCGCCGCATACCGAATTCGAAGCCCTGAAGACCGCGGCGGAAAAGGGACTGTCCCTGATCAGCATGGAACTGGTGCCGCGCATTACCCGCGCCCAGGCCATGGATGTCCTGTCCTCACAGGCCACAGTGGCCGGCTACAAGGCCGTTATCATCGCGGCCGATATCGCACCGCGGCTGTTTCCCATGCTCACCACGGCCGCCGGCACCCTGCGTCCGGCCAAGGCGGTAATCATCGGCGCCGGGGTGGCCGGGCTGCAGGCGATAGCCACGGCGCGCCGGCTGGGTGCCCAGGTCGAAGCCTACGACATCCGCGCCGCGGCGCGCGAACAGGTCGAATCGCTCGGCGCGAAGATGATCGACACCGGTGTCGACGCCGAGACCGAGGGCGGCTATGCCCGCGAACTGACCGACGACGAACGCGATCAACAAGCCGAGGCCCTGGCCCGCCACCTGGCGCGCGCCGACATCGTGGTGTCGACCGCGGCCATCCCCGGCCGCCCGGCTCCGCGCATCATCAGCCAGGCGATGGTCGATGGCATGCAGCCCGGCAGCGTGATCGTCGACATGGCCGCCGAGAGCGGCGGCAACTGCGAACTCACCCGCCCCGGCGAGACGGTCGACCATAAGGGCGTGCTCATCCACGGCCCCACCAACCTGCCCAGCCGCGCGCCGCTGCACGCCTCGGAAATGTATGCCAAGAATATCCACAACCTGCTCGGCCTGCTCATCGATGCCGAAAGCGGGCTGACCATCAATACCGAAGACGACGTCATAGCCGGCTGCCTCCTCGCCCACAACGGCGCCATCGTCCACGAAAAATTCAAGGATCAAGCGAGCTGATAGTCGGCATGGAAGGGCAGAAAAACAGAAGGGCAAAAAATGACTAACACGAAGGACACGAAGGAGAGCACGAAGGGCACGAAGTAAATCGCAAGAGAAGTTTTCTTCGTGTGCTTCGTGCCCTGCTTCGCGGGCTTTGTGTCAATCATGGAATAGAGGCACAGTTAAAGGATGGAGCACGGGAAACACGAAGGCAGGAAACACAAAGAAAATTGTTTCTTCGTGTATTTCGTGCCCTCCTTCGTGCCCTTCGTGTTATCCAAATGAAAACCAGCCACTTCGCGTGGCGCCTGAGCTGGACAGGGAGTAATCATGGAAGGCTGGATCGCGCTTTATATTTTCATGCTGGCGGCTTTTACCGGGATCGAGGTGATCCGCCGGGTGCCGTCGATTCTGCATACACCGCTGATGTCGGGCTCGAACTTCATCCACGGCATCGTCGTCGTCGGCGGCATGGTGGTGCTCGGCATGGCCGACACCACCGCCGAGATCGTGGTCGGCTTCATCGCGGTATTTCTCGGCGCCGGCAATGCGGTCGGCGGCTACGTGGTTACCGAACGCATGCTGGAGATGTTCAAGTCCTCCGGCAAGGAAAAGGAGTAAGCCATGCTGCCCGGACTGAGCGTCCTCGTACCCGCGGCCTACTTCGCCGCCGCGGTTCTTTTCATTTACGGGCTCAAGGCGATGAGTTCCCCGGTCACCGCCCGGCGCGGCATGGTCTGGGCCGGGGTGGCGATGCTGCTCGCCGTGGTCGTGACCTTCTTCCATCCGCGCGTGGAGGGCAACTACGGGCTGATGATCATCGCCCTGCTCTCGGCCTCGCTGATCGCCTGGTGGTGGGCACGCATCGTCGCCATGACCGACATGCCGCAGATGATCGCGCTCTACAACGGCATGGGCGGTGGCTCGGCCGGCGCGATCGCCGCGGTCGAGCTGCTCAAGCTCCACGGCGGGCAGGCGGACATGACCGCCACCACGCTCGGGGTGGCAGCATTCGGCGCCATCATCGGCTCGATCGCCTTTTCCGGCTCGCTGATCGCCTTTGCCAAGCTGCAGGGCTGGATGCGCAAGACCTGGCGCTTTCCGGGCCAGCAGATCATCAACCTGGCGGTGTTCGCTCTCACCCTGGCACTGGGCGCGTGGATTTTCATCGACGGACCGACGCCGGTGTTGCTGATCGCCTTTTTTGCCAGCGCCCTGGTTGCCGGCATCCTGATCACGGTACCGATCGGCGGCGCCGACATGCCGGTAGTGATTTCGCTGTACAACGCCCTGACCGGTGTGGCGGTCGGCCTGAAGGGCTACGTGCTCGAGATCCCGGCCCTGATGATCGCCGGCATCGTGGTCGGTGCGGCCGGCACCATGCTGACCCAGCTGATGGCCAAATCGATGAACCGCTCGCTGGGCAATGTGCTGTTTGCCGGCTTCGGCAAGGCCGATGAAGACGGCGGCAGCAGCGGGCCGGCCGGCGGCGAAATGCGCGCCATCGACGGCAACGATGCCGCGATCCAGATGGCCTACGCCGAAAAGGTCATCATCGTGCCCGGCTATGGACTGGCGGTCGCCCAGGCCCAGCACAAGCTCTGGGAGCTGACCCAGCTGCTGATCGCGCGCGGGGTCAAGGTCAGCTTCGCGATTCACCCGGTCGCCGGGCGCATGCCCGGGCACATGAATGTTCTGCTGGCCGAGGCCGGCGTGCCCTACGACCTGATTTACGACCTCGAAGAAATCAACGCGCAGTTCCCGACCACCGATGTCGCGCTGGTCATCGGCGCCAACGACGTGGTCAACCCGGCCGCCCGCCGCGATACCGCCAGCCCGATCTACGGCATGCCGATCCTCGATGTCGACAAGGCGCACAACTGCATCGTCGTCAAGCGCGGTCAGGGCACCGGCTTTTCCGGTATCGAAAACCTGCTGTTTTTCGAGGACAATACCCGGATGCTGTACGGCGACGCCCAGAAGGTCGCCCAGCAGCTGATCGCGGGCGTCAAGGCGCTGGGATAGATAAAAAATTCAGGGTTCAGGGTTCAGGACTCAGGGTTCAGGACTCAGGGTTCAGGACTCAGGGTTCAGGG
>CAYQJJ010000099.1:0-9583 GCA_964417745.1 uncultured Wenzhouxiangella sp. | reverse complement strand
CGTGTTTTTCGCGCCGGACGAGCGGCTCTGGTCTGTCTGCAACGAATGCTTCGAGCATTGCGGTTGCTCCTCTACTCAAATTTCACTGGAGAAAAAGTAATGAACGCATTGTCAATCGTGCGCACGGCGTTTGCCGGTCTGCTGCTAACCGGTTCGGTCGCCGCCGTGGCCGAACAGCCTTCTTATTCCTACGTCGAAGTCGGCGGCGGGTACGTCGATGTCGACGTTTCCGGTGTTTCCGGCGAGACCGGTTTCTTCGGCGGCTTTTCGGCCGCTTTCGGCGAAAACTTCTACGGCCGGGCGAGCTTCGAAGAGTACGATTTCAGTGGTTTCGATCTGCAGATCATCAAGGCTGGCCTCGGCTACCGGATGCCGCTCAATACCCGTACCGATGTCAATTTCGAGCTCGGCTACAACGAAATCGATGTCGGCGTGGCCGATGCCGATGGCGTGCGCGGCACCGTGGGTGTGCGCAGCCGCATGTCTCCGCGTTTCGAGGGTGGCGCCTACGCCGGCTATGTAGCCGACAGCAGCGATGGTGACGTTATCGTCGGGCTGGAAGCCAACGCACTGCTGACTGATAGTTTCGCCTTGACGTTCCAGTTCGAAAGCTATGATTTCGACGTCAACATCGGACGCGTCGGTCTGCGCCTGATGTTCTGATCCGTCCGGTCGGTCCGGGGCGCGGGCCCCGCCCGCCTGCGGGGGTCTTGCGTCCCGGTGACTGGAAGCGAGCCTGGGACAGGCGGGCCCGAACGCCGCCAAAAGCGCCCCGGGCGGGGATTACGCCTGGAACGGGGTTGGGAGCCTCGGTTGTCGGCCCGGTGTACTCCGTGCCGCGTATGCGATCGTCCAGATCCCGCCCGGGCGGCGATGAAAAGTCATCGCAGTAGTCGATGGCCGGTGATGTCGGGCCAAGGCGGTAGTCCTGCTCTGCAGGGTCGCGGAATTCCGGGTCGATCTGGCTGTAGAAACTTACGTTGGTCAGGTCAGTATCGGCAGCGGCCCTGTACCCGATCACGCAGTCGGCCGTGGCTGTCACGTCACCGGTTCCGGCAGTATCCACCATGTTCTGATCGCTGTCTCCCCAGACGATGCTGCTGAGGATCGACAGCGTGGTGTCCTGACTCGAATTGTTGAAGGCCCGGAAGACGCTGTTGCTGCCCTCGACGATGTTGTCCGCAACGGTCGACCAGCGCACGACGACCTCCGAGTACGAGTCGGCGTGGATGATATTGCTGCCGTTGCCGTTGTTGGCGATCAGTGAGTTGGTGAACTCGGCCCTGGCTGACGAGCCGATGGCAGTCACTACCGCACCAAAGTTCGAGTCAGCGGTGTTGCCCGTGACGAAGGTTCGGTTCAGGCGCACTTCGCCGCCACTGCGAGCCATTGCGCCGCCGCCGCGATTTTGTGCATGATTGTTCTCCAGGCGGTTGCAGGGCGGTGAAGTGGTCACGCCGCTGCTGGTGGTTCGGGGGCTGCAGGCTCCACTGCCCGGGCTGGAGATGAAGTGCACCAGCGCCTGTTCATCGGCGAGGATGCCACCGCCGCGTCCGGCGCTACCGGTGGCCGTATTGCTGACGACAAAGGACTGGATGCCGAACACCATGGTGTCTTCTCCGGTGGCAAAGATGCCGCCCCCCTCCGGCGCTTCGTTGCCGAATATCAGCCCCGCGCTTTGCGGGTCACCGCCGAAGTCGCTGTGAGACAGCGCGGAGATCGATCCGGATGCACCGTTTTCAGCGTACACGCCGCCGCCGGCAATGCTGGCGGTGTTGAAGGCGACACCGCCGGCCGGTATGAACAGAAGGATCGGACCACCGTTGCGCAGAACGAAACTGCAGTCGGACAGGAAAACCCCACCACCGCGTTCTGCCTGGTTGTCGAGAATCAGCCCCGCGCCAGTGCGCAGCAGGGTCAGGTTGAAGTCAGTTTCCGAGTTGTTGCCGCACCAGATGCCGCCACCGCTGCCGGTGGCGACATTGCCGATCACATCGCTGTCATCGTCCAGGAACAGCATCGGAGGCGGCGGGTTCTCGGGATCGGGAACGATCCAGTCAGCGTTTGCGGCTATCTGGATGCCACCGCCGGTAGCGGCCTGGTTGTCGGACACTTCGGTATTGACCAGAACCGTCGTCAGCAGCCCGGGCCGGCCAAGGATTCGCAGGCCGCCGCCGAGCTGGGTGTCGCCGCCGGTCAGCACCAGGTTTTCCAGCCTGACCTGTCGAGGCGGGTCAGTATCGTTGACACCGTAGGAAATCGAAACCGGACGTCCGCTACCCTGGACATCCAGCGTGGTGCGCCCGGCCGTGCTGTCGGCGTCGGAGACGTCACAATCCGGGAACCCACCCATGACCCACAGGCCGATGGTGTTTGCCAGGTCGGAGATGGTGTAGGAGCCGGTGGCCTGGTAGTCCTGCCGCACGCCCAGGTTGCCTGGGATGTTGCCAGCCTGCGCATCGTCCAGGGCAGCCTGCAAGCTGGCATAGTCGCAACCGGGCCCGACCGAGCTGGGGCCGCCACGCGATGCACTGCCCCATTCACCAGTCCCCGTATCCGGCGCTGGCTGATTTTCGCGGATCCGAAGCTGCTCCCGGACCGAAGCGCTCGGCGCCCGGCCCGAGTGATTACCAGCCGGACGTGCCTCGGTGGTACGCGGGTTCGCGTTGGCCGTGGCCGGCGCGGTCTGGCTCGGCTCGACCGTTTCGAGGGATGAATCGGCGAAGACGGCGGCTGAAAAAAGCAGCCCGGTCGACAGAAAAATGCCCGACTTGATGTTCATCATAAAGCTCCTGTTTGCCCTGGATTCGGGACTGTGAGGCGGGGGTGCTCTGAGACGTTTCCCCCGGTTCCCTCGATATCGTCTTAATGAGTACGCGAGTTGGTGAAAGTCGAAGACATGCGTCCGGCCAAACAACGGGGCGAACATTTCGGTGCCCTGGCGGCAGTCTTGATGCGAAAGCCGTGCCAGTCGGGTAGGCTTCGCCGTGGCCCGCCGGTTTGGCGGAAGCTGAGACCCCCTGATATGGAGACGACGATGATGCAGGCTGGAGATCGGGTGCGATCGATATGGATTGTTGCGGTGATGGTGATCGGTGCCCTGAGCGCCCCGGCCTGGGCCCAGGCGCCGATCGTCCAGCCCGGCTCACCGGGGGAGCCGAGCCGGGAAATCAGCGCCGACGAGGCGATCGAGCTGGCCGGGATCCGTTACTCGGCGGCCGACGTGCGCTTCATGCGCGACATGATTCCGCACCACCAGCAGGCGCTGGACATGACCGCGCTGGTCGCTGAGCGCACCGGCCGCAACGAGATGATCGAGCTGGCCCGGCGCATCGAATCCACGCAGAAAGACGAAATCGCCTACATGAAACGCTGGCTGGACCAGCGCGGGGAGGCGGTTCCCGACACCGACTGGCGCCACCATGCCCATGGTGATCACCAGATGGAAGGCATGGCCACACCCGAACAGATGGCCGAGCTGGCCGAGTCCGGTGGCGATGATTTCGACGCGCTGTTCCTGCGGTTGATGATCGAGCATCACGACGGTGCGCTGGTGATGGTCGACGAGCTGCTCGACGAGCCCGGCTCGGCCATGGAAGCCGAGCTGTTCGAATTCGTCAACGACGTGCGCAACGACCAGGAAGCCGAGATCGAGCGCATGCAGGTGATGCTGGCCGGGTTCTCGCCCGACCCGCGCGCTGGCCTGGCGGCCGGTTTTCGCGATGCCGGGCAGGCCATCGAGAACATGGCGCTGCTGGCCTCGCTGCCCAAGCCGCCGGGATTCTTCGACCCTGAAAACCCCGCCGGATTGCCGCAGAGCCGGTTGCGCGAGCTGGCCGCCGAGGGCGATCCGGCCGCCGGCGAGACCGACCCCGACGAGGCTGAAGTCGATGAGCCCGCCGATGCCGACGAGGACGACGAGCGCCAGCGCCCGGTGCTGCTGGATTTTGCCAACACCGACATGGCCTTTGCCGACGATCTTCTGGTGGTCGGCAACTACCACGGCTTCAAGCTCTACGATATCGGCCAGGGCGCGGCGCCGGAACTCATCAGCGCGGTGGTCTGCCCGGGCGGGCAGGGTGATGTGTCCGTGGTTGGTGATCTACTGATCATGTCGGTCGAGCAGACCCGCGGCCGGCTCGACTGCGGCCTCAAGGGCGTGGCCGGCGAGGTCAGCGACGAGCGCTTCCGGGGCTTGCGGGTGTTCGACATCAGCGACCGGCGCGTGCCGCGCCAGGTCGGGGCGGTGCAGACCTGCCGCGGTTCGCATACTCACACGGTGGTCGATGAGGGCCGCGAAGACGGGCGCATCATTGTCTACAACTCCGCGACCAGCATGGTGCGCGACGACGAGGAGCTCGAAGGCTGCCTCGACGAGGACCCCTACCGCGACGAGGGCACCGCGCTGTTTCGTATCGATGTCATCGAGATCCCGGTCGACCGGCCCGAGGCGGCGCGGATCGTCCACTCACCGGCGGTGTTCGCCGACCCCGAGACCGGCATCCTGGCCGGCCTGTGGGAGCGCGGCGATCACGGCCCGGGCACGCAGACCAGCGCCGAGACCAACCATTGCCACGACATCACGGTGTTTCCGGACAAGGGCATCGCCGCCGGCGCCTGCTCGGGCAACGGAATCCTTTTCGATATCTCCGACCCGGTCAACCCCGAGCGCATCGACGATGTGGTCGACCCGGGTTTCGCCTACTGGCACTCGGCCACTTTCAGCAACGACGGGACCACCGTGATCTTCACCGACGAATGGGGCGGCGGCACGCGGGCGCGCTGCCGGGCCGCCGATCCGCTGACCTGGGGCGCAAACGCCATTTTCGATATCGTCGACGATGAACTGGTGTTTCGCAGCTACTACAAGATGCCGGCGCCGCAGACCGAGCAGGAAAACTGCGTGGCTCACAATGGCTCGCTGGTGCCGGTGCCCGGGCGCGACATCATGGTCCAGGCCTGGTACCAGGGCGGTATTTCGGTGTTCGATTTCACCGACCCGGCCGACCCGCTCGAGATCGCGTTCTTCGACCGCGGGCCGATCGACGAGGAGGAGCTGGTCACCGGTGGCTTCTGGTCGGCTTACTGGCACAACGGGCTGATCTACGGCACCGAGATCGTGCGCGGCCTGGATGTTCTGGAACTGACCGAAAGCGAGCACCTGAGCGGCAACGAAATCGCTGCCGCGCTGGTCGCCTCGCGGCAAGAGACGTTCAATCCGCAGCAGCAGTTCCAGGTCGCCTGGCCGGCCGAGCCGGTCGTGGCGCGGGCGTATCGTGACCAGCTGCACCGGGCCGGCCGGCTGGCCGACCCAGTGGCCTCGAGGCTCGACGGGCTGCTCGACCGTGCCGAAGCGGCGCAGAATACGGAGGCACACGATCCGGGGCTGGCCGAGGACATGGTTGCACTCGGCGCCGAGCTTGAGTCCGAGGCCGTCGAGCACGAGGGCATCACCCGCCAGCGCCTGCGCGATCTGGCAGCGACGCTGGCGGAGATGGCCGGGCGCCTGGACTGAGCCGGCGCCCGGCGCGCGCTCACTCGGCCTCGAAGCGGTCCTGGAACAGCTCGTCGGTCAGCGGGCCCCACTCGGTCTCGTAGGCGCCGATGTCGTAGTCGCCGATGCCACCTTGGGGCGGCTCGACGGGGTCCGGGCCCTCGTGGGGACTGCCGCGCTCGGTGTTGGTCAGGTCGACAACATCCTGGGCAACGGGCGTGCCGTCACAGTAATCGATTGCCGGCGAGGTGTTGGACGGGAAGTAGGGCTTGTCGTCGACGGTTGTCAGCATCGGGTTGATGTTGCTGTAGTAACTCAGCGTATCGAAGTCGGTCTGGTCGGAGTCCTGGTGGCCGATGATGCAGTAACCTATACCGTCCTGCTCGCCGGTGCCGCCGAGTGTGAAGACGTTGCCGGACTCTTCCCAGATAATGCTTGAAATGACTACGATGGAGGTCTCGCTGTCACCGCTGGAGAAGCCGCGCACGATGTGTTGAATTGCGTCGTTGTCGGTGATCGTGCTGAAGCGGATCGACATCTCCGAGCTTTGCCAGGCGTAGAACAGGGGGGAGCTGCCGTTGTCGTGCGCGAGCGTGTTCTCGAAATTCGCCACACCCGGGCTGCCGTCATCAGCCGAGGTAACGTAGACGACGCTGCCGGGCTCCTGGGCACTGTTTTCCTCGATGATGGTGCGATCGACGTCCAGCAAGCTGTCGTTGACGTAGTACCCACCGCCGTGTCCGTTTTCGGCCGTGTTACCGACCATCCGGCTGCAGTTCGGCACCGTGGTGATGCCATCGTCAGACTCTGCCGGCTCGCAGGGTCCGGTTCCCAAGAAACCTGAGGTGCGCTGTTGCCGCACCTGGGCGCTGTTTTCCAAGTAGACGCCACCGCCGTCTTCGGCTGCCACATTGTTGTTGACCACGGCGCCTAGAAGCTCGGCGCTGGGGCCGCCGGGAGCCGACCCGGTAGCAAAAATGCCACCGCCACGCTCGGCCTGATTGGCCACGAGATGCGCGGCATGGTCATTATTACCAAAGCCAAAGGTTTCGCTGCCCCGGAGTCTGACCAAGCCGTCCTCGATGTAGAGCCCGCCCCCGTTTTCGCTGGCCACGTTGGAATAGATGGCTCCGGTTGGAATCAGACCAACTGGCTCGATAAAGACCAGGGGGCCACCGTTGGCGATTTCTACATAGCGGCAGTTATTGACTGCTATCCCGCCCCCGTTGGTCGCGGCGTTGCTGGCGATATCGGCGGCGCCAATTATGGCCAGGGGAAACTGGTCTTCGTAGCCGAGCTCGTTGTCGCAGGCCAGCCCACCGCCATCGCCCTCGGTGCTGTTGTTGGTGATCTCTGAATCGTTGTCTATTCCCAGTATTCGGCCGGCGTCCTCGGCATCGTCATTGATGATGAGCCGGATGCCGCCGCCGTTGGCATCGGTGGTAAGTTCGTTGTTGGTGACTTCCACGTTGATCAGGTCCACCGAGGTCTTTCCCTGGCGCCCGGCGATTCCGATGCCGGCACCGCCAATCGCGCTGTCGGTGAGTCCGCCCTGGATTTCGAGATTCTCGAGTACCACGTCCATCGGCTCGTCCGATGACGGCGAGTGCTCCAGGTAGATAACTCGGCCTTGACCGTCAGCGTCGAGCACCGTGCGGCCTGAAGGGTCGTCGTCGGTGCAGTCAGCGTAGCCGCCTCGAATCGTCAGGCTGGTATCAAACACGCCGTATGTGGCGCCCAGATACAGCGACTCTGATTGCTCGACCAGGATGGTGTCGCCGTCGCTGGCGTTGTTTATGGCGATGGCAAGGCTGTCGAAGTCGCAGGTTGCGCTATCGCTGCCGACCCGGATGGTGTTGCCGTCGCGTTCGGCCAGGCGGTCGGCCGCCCCGGCACGGTCCGGCTCGTGCATCTCGACTGGTTCAATTGCCGGCGGGGGAGAGACCTCCGGGCGCTCGGTCTCGTTGCTTGAATTGGCGACCAGCGGGCCGGCCGTTCCGGCGGCCAGGATCAGCGCTGCGGGAATTGTGGAACTCGATCTCATGGGGTCCTCCTCGTCAGTGTGGAATGAGCCTCACGCCCTCTCTACGATCCATGACGATAGATTCTGCCACTGGTGAGCTGGCTTGGATATTGCATGTGTCTGATTGCATTAGCAAATATCCGGATATGGGTCCCGGAAATTGATGTTTGCGGACAAGGGGCCTGGTGCGGGGGGGCACCCAGTACCGTTCACGCCGGTCCGAGGCCGTCGAGCACGAGGGCATCACCCGCCAGCGCCTGCGCGATCTGGCAGCGACGCTGGCGGAGATGGCCGGGCGCCTGGACTGAGCCGGCGCCCGGCGCGCGCTCACTCGGCCTCGAAGCGGTCCTGGAACAGCTCGTCGGTCAGCGGGCCCCACTCGGTCTCGTAGGCGCCGATGTCGTAGGTTCCACCGGTGACGCTGCTGGGCGGCTCGACCGGGTCGGGTCCCTCGTGTTCGCTACCACGCTCGACGCCGACCAGGTCAATATCCCCTTCCTCGGCATTGAAGCCGTCGCAGTAATCGATCGCTGGCGAGGTGTTGGACGGGAAGTAGGGTTTGTCGTCGACCGTGGTCAGCATCGGGTCGATGTTGCTGTAGAAATCGGTCGTGTCGAAGCCGGTCTGGTCGGCGTCCTGGTGGCCGATCAGGCAGTCGGCCAGGGCGCTCTGGCTACCGGTGCCGCCGGTGGTGAGGACAGTGCCGGTCTCTTCCCAGACGATGCTCGATATCACATCGATGCTGGCTGAGTCGTCGCCACTGGCGAAGGCGCGGAAGACGTTGTTTTCGGCCTCGTTGTCGGTGATCGTGCTCCAGGCGACGTTGATCTCGGAGGTCTGCCAGCCGTAGAACAGGGTTGTGCCGGTGTTGCCGTGGACCAGCGCGTCGCGAAAGTTCGCCTCGCCCGGATTGGTGTCGTCGTCGGCCGTGGCGCGCACCACGCTGCCGGCCAGGTCCGAGTCGTTGCCGGTGATGATGGTGCGATCAACGTCGAGGCTCGCGCCGTTGGTCACGTAGTAACCGCCGCCGGCGCCGATCGCGGCGGTGTTGCCGGTCATGCGGCTGCAGCGCGGCACAGTCGTTATTCCACTCGAGCTTTCGGATGGTTCGCAGGGGGCATCCTGCAGACGGCGATGGCGGACAAAGGAACTGTCGGCGTAGATTCCCCCGCCGTGCTCGCTGGCTTCGTTGCCGTTGATGACCACATCGTCCATGTTCAGGGCCAGGCCGTCGACATAGGCGCCACCCCCGAGTTCGGCGTCATTGAAAACGATATGGGCGGCATGCTCGAGGTCGCCGAGACTGCCGATCTGGTCGCCCCGGATGGAGACGGTGCTGGAACCGGCAAGGTAAAGGCCGCCGCCTTTCTCGCTTGCGCTGTTGCCGAAAATGGCCCCCGTCGGAACGATCAGGGCGACCGGGCCGCCGCCGTAGATGAACACGTTGCTGCAATTGTCGAAGGCCAGTCCGCCGCCGTTGGTGGCCGAGTTGCCGGCGATTTCGATGGCGCCGATGCGGATTGCGGTCATGTCGTTGTCGAAGCCATCGGGGTTGTCACAGGCCAGCCCACCGCCGTTGCCGGCCGTCGAGTTGCCCTCGATGATCGAGTCGTTGTCGATTTCGAGCAAGCGCGCGTTGCCTTCGGCGTCGCCGTTGATGAGTACCCGGATGCCGCCGCCGTTTTCGGCACTGGTGACTTCATTGTTCCTCACTTCCACGTTCTTCAGCTCGACCGCAAGCAATCCCTGGCGACCCTCGATGAGAATGCCGCCACCACCGAGCGAGCCGCCGTCTTCTCCGCCCTGGATGGTGAGATTTTCGAGCACGATGTTCATCTCTGCGGTGGCGGTGGTCTGGAGCCAGAAGTCGAAGATGCGGCCTGCGCCGTCGGCATTCAGCGTGGTTCGGCCGCTGGGTTGGTCATCGGTGCAGTCGTCGTAACCGCCGCGGATGGTCACGCCCTGATTGACCAGGCCGTAGATATCGCCCAGGTAGAGGTCGTCGTTGTCCTCGAGCAGGATGGTGTCGCCGTCGCTGGCCATCGAGAGGGCGTCGGACAGGCTGT
>CAYQJJ010000098.1:0-9593 GCA_964417745.1 uncultured Wenzhouxiangella sp. | reverse complement strand
CCGTAAACAGCTTGCTGGCCGCCTTCATCGAACGGCAACCGTCCGATCAGCCTCGATTCCTCGAGGAGTGCCGCAAGCGCTGGCCGCGGTTGACCGGCTGGGTCGACCGGCTGCTGGACCATGACCGGGGCGAACTGACGATCAGTTTCCTGAACGAACCGCTCGGGCGCATGGCCGAGCACGTTTCGGCCCTGTCCTCCGACCAGAGCGCCGTGGATCTGGAGCCGGGGTACCGGCTCGGGCCCTGGCGCCTCGAGAAGCTGATCGGCGAAGGAGGCATGGGCGTCGTCTTTCACGGAGAACGAGCCGACGGTGCCTTCGAGAAGTCGGTCGCCATCAAACTGTTGCGGATGGGCGGCAACGGGCCCAGCGAACTGATGCAGCAAGAGTGCCGTCTGCTGGCCCGAATCGAGCATCCGGTGGTGACTCGTTTACTGGACGCCGGCGTGGATCAACGCGCCGGACCATTTCTGGTCATGGAATGGGTGGCCGGCCAGGACCTGCCCGACTGGCTGGCTACAAAACCGTCCACCATGGCCTGCCTGGATGTGTTCGAGGCCTTGTGCGAGGGCCTGGAGCACGCGCACCGAAACCGCGTCATTCATGGCGACATCAAACCGAGCAATGTCCGCATCGATCCACACGGCCGTCCCCGACTGATGGATTTCGGTATAGCCCAACTGATCGAGACGGGCGCTTCCGGGGACCGTGCCATCGGCCAGACGCCGGGCTTTTCTGCCCCCGAGCAGGTAGAGGGCAGCCCGCTGACACCGGCCTGTGATGTCTGGTCGCTGGGCTCGCTACTGCGCTGGCTGATGAATGGCTGTGGCGCGCTTCCGGATCGGGAACTCGAGGCCATCGCCGACCGCGCCTGCTCGGCCTCCCCGGACCAGCGCTACGGCAGTGCCGGCGAATTGGCGGCCGATGTTCGAAATTACCGCGAAAGGAGACCGGTTCGTGCCTTGCCAGCGACCACCGGGTACCGGGCCCGGCGCTTCGTCAGTCGCAACCCGGTGCTGATGGGCGGAATGACGGCCACGGTGCTTGCCCTCGGGATCGGGCTTGGTCTGACCTGGGTCTGGTACCAGCAGGCCGACCGTCAAGCCCGGGAGCTGGAACAGGTAGTCGCGTTCCAGGAAGATCAGCTCGCCAGCATCGAGCCCCACGTGATGGGCCTGGCACTGCGCGAAGCCATGCAGGATGAGCTGGCGCGCATTGGGCACGGCCCACTCGGCGATGTCGCCGACCCGCTGGAAGGCGTGAACTTCACCAACATAGCCCTGGCAGCCGTCGAGGGCGCGTTGTTCGATCAGAGCCTGACTGCCATCGACGAGCGGTTTTCCGACCAGCCCGTCGTACAGGCGCGCCTGCTCCAGACCCTGGCGACGGCCATGCGCGCCGTTGGCCTCTTGCAGCAGGCCCTCCCGGTTCAGGAGCGCGCCCTGCAGACCTTTCGCGAGCACCGGGGAGATACCAGCCCGGAGACGCTCGACTCCCAGCGCCAGCAAGGCCAACTCCTGGTCGCCATGGGCGAGCTGGAACGCGGCCAGGAAGCATTGCGTTCTGCCTACCGCGTATCGACGGAAGTTTACGGGCCCGATGCCAGCGATACCGTTCGGGCCCGATTCCATCTTGCCGGGGTGCTGCGTACGCTCGGCCAGCACGAGCTGGCCATGGAAAAATACCGCAGTGTGCTCGACCAGCGGCAGAAGTCCCTGGGCGGTGACCACCCCGCCACGCTGGAAGCCAAGGCAAGGCTCGGTGCCATGCTGCGCGACCAGGGCAGGCTGGACGAGGCCCGCCCGTACTATGCCCGGGTACTCGAGGCCTACCTCGAGCAATACGGAGAGCTGCATCCCGATACCCTGCAATCGATGAACAACAAGGGTCTGTTGCTGGCCCGAATGGGACACTACGAGGAATCCGAGTCGCTCTACCGGCGCGCCTGGGAGGGCCAGCGAGAACGCCACGGCGACCAACATTTCCAGACCCTGCAGACGGCCGGCAATCTCGGCGTGGCCCTGCGCAAGCTGGGACGGACCGATGAGGCACTGGACTTCTACTTCATGAGTGCCGAGGGCCTGGAAGCTCAGCTCGGCAAGCATCATCCCAGGACAATGGGCGCCCGTCACAATCTCGGCGTCGTGCTGCGCGAGACCGATCGCATGAACGAGGCCGAAGAAGTCCTGACCTCGGTCGTAGATCACAGAGCGAAGGCGCTGGGCGAAGACGCTCGGTCAACGGCAATCTCCAGGCATGAGCTGGCCTGGACCTTGCGAGAAAGGGGTCGCTACCGCGAGGCCCTGCAAATCCAGCGCCGGGCCATGACCAGCCTTGCCGAACAATACGGTGACGAGAGCTGGCTGTTCGGGGCCTTCCTTTCCGGAAAAGCCCTGATCCTGCTCAAACAACAACGGTTCCTCGAAGCCGAGTCGGCCTGGCTGGACACCCTGGCCATCTTCCGGCGGAGTCTGGGCGAGGACCATCCTCGCTACCAGGAAACACTCGAACACCTGGAGGCGCTTTACCCACTCTGGCAGGAGTACCATCCAGTCGCCGGTACCGTTGCACAGATGAGTGCCTCGTTGGCCGTTTCCGGCATTGGGGAACCGGAGCAACCGTGAGCGACGACAGCCCGTCACGCGAGCCAGTCGCCAATGACCTGTCGGGAGAGGTGACCCGGCTTCTCGGTGAGATCAAGGCCGACTCCGATGCGGTCGACCAGATAGCCAGCCTGGTTTACGACGATATCCGCAAACTGGCTCGTCGCAAGCGCCTGGCCACCGGGCCGAACCCGACACTCCGGACCACGGCGGTGGTCCACGAAGCGTTCGTCAAGCTGTTCTCCGGCGATCCGCGCATCGAGAACCGACGTCACCTGATGAATCTCATGGCGCGCGTGATCCGGCAGGTCATCGGCGACCATGCCCGGGCCCGACTAGCCCAGAAGCGCGGCAACGATGCCCAGCGAGAAGATGCCGAAGTCGATCAGCTCGCCTGCGACCGGCAGGATGCCGAGCGGGTACTGGATCTGGAGCGAGCGCTGCAGAAGCTCGAAGAAATCGACCCGGAGCTCATCACCCTGGTGGAAGGATACTTTTTCGCCGGCCATAGCCAGGACGAGCTGGCCGAGGTCACCGCCAGCTCGCGCCGGACAGTACAGCGTCAGCTCAAGCGGGCCCTGATCTGGTTGCGCTTCGAGATGGACAAGAGCAGTTGAAACCACGTGCGATCGACGCTGCCGGCCCGGTGACGGCATAATGGCGTCATGGCCCCGGACCTGTCGCAATACATAACCCGGGCGCGTCGGCTGCCCGCCCTGGCCGTTGCCACCGGCCTGCTCCTGACCGGTCTTGCCGTTGGCGACGAGCCGCCACGGCAGTACCCCTTCGCCTGCACCGCCCAGGATTACGGCCTCGCGCTCGAAGTCGACAACAGCGACGGTGAGGGCGTCGCCGTGGTCGACGAGCACGACCAGACCATCGGCTACAGCCGGTACTGCCGGGCCGGAACCCGGACCTGGTACTACGCCGTGGACACCGACGGCGACCGACACCGGGTCAGAGACCACGACGAAGGCCCGCTCGGCGGCGAAGGCCTCGAGGCTGTCCGGGCGCGCATGAACGGTGCCGAGCTGGCGATGACCGAGCTGACCGACGGCCGCGAAGTGCCCTATCTGATCCGCCACGAGCGCGGCGTGATCAACCGCTTCATCTATTCGCTGTCGATGCTGGTGCCGGCTGCCGAGGTCATCGCCGGCATGCCCGAATCGCCCCGCCATGACCACTGGAACGGCCGCCTGCTGTTCCAGTTCCAGGGCGGGGTGGGAATCGGCCACACCCAGGGGCGCTACAGCCATCGCGGCATTACCGGCCGGCCCGACCGGCTGGCACGGGGCTACGCCGTGGCCTATTCCACCGCCAACCGCACCGGCGACCACTACAACATGCTGCTCGGCGGGCGCACCGCCGAGCAGGTCAAGGCGCGCTTCGTCGAAGCCCACGGCGAGCCCGCCTACACCGTCGGGCTGGGCGGGTCCGGCGGCGCCGTGCAGCACTACCTCTATGCCCAGAACCACCCCGGGCTGCTCGACGCGGCCGTCCCCCAGCGCAGCTACCCCGACATGGCCACCCAGGCCATCCACGTCAGCGACTGTGCGCTGCTCGATCACTGGATGGAACGCGAGGCACCGGACCCGGAATTCTGGTCCGACTGGGACAATCGCCAGCTGCTGCAGGGATTCAACGCCATCGAAGGACACATGGGCCGCAACGCCCGCCGAATGGTGCGCATCAGCCGCATCGTCTCGCTGTTCGGCGTCGACCAGCGCCGGCCGACCGGCTCGAGCGAATGCATGGAAGGCTGGCTGGGCCTGCTGCCGCTGGCGTTCAACCCGCATTTCGGCGCCGAAGCCAACTGGGACCTGTTAGGCGACCAGGTCGACGACATCGAGCGCACCCATTTCAGCGACGTCCGCGAGGCCTACGGCACCGACCCCGAGACGGGCTACGCCCGGGTCCCCTGGGACAACGTCGGGGTGCAGTACGGACTCTCGGCCCTGCGCGAGGGCGCCCTGACGCCCGAGCAGTTTCTCGCCGTCAACCACGCCGTCGGCGGCTGGAAACCGCCGGAGAAAATGCGCCCGGAAGTGCTGCCGTTCACCTACCCCGGTGATCTCCTCGACACCCTGTCGCAGGACCGTGGCTGGCCGCGCTGGCGAACGATCCTGGAGCTGATCACCGGCGGACTCACCTGGGAGGCGCTGTTCGACCCCTGGAGCGGGCGCAACGCCTGGTCGGCCGGGGACGACGGCTCGCCGGCCCGGCGCAGCGAAGGCGACCGGGAAGCCATCGCCTCGGTCATCGACTCCGGCCTGATTTTTACCGGCGAACTACCGCGCGACATCCCCATCATCGACCTGCGCGACTACCTCGAACACGTCCTGGACATGCACAACGCCCGCCAGTCCTTCGTCGCCCGGGCCCGCATGCTCGCCGGCCAGGGCCAGGCCGATAGCCACCGTATCTGGTTCGCCGATGCCGACGCCGACGGGGTTTCCCCGCAAATTGAGGCAATCAGCCACCAGGCTCTCGATGCCATCGCCGAGTGGATGCAACGGCTCGACGAGCGCGGCGACGGCGATGTGGCCGCGGCGGCCCCGGGCAGCGCGGCCGATCGCTGCTTCGAGATCGACGGCACGCTCATCGATGCCGGCGAGACGGTCTGGGACGGCATCCTGAACGACGCCCCGACCGGTGCCTGCGCGGCGGAATTCGAGCTGCACTCGACCTCGCGGATCGAAGCCGGCGGGCCGTTCACCGACGACATCTACAAATGCCACACCATGCCGGTCGAAACGGCCATCGAAGAAGGTCTCTACGGGCCATGGCAGCCGGACGCCGAACAGCAACGCCGGCTCGAGTCGATCTTCCCCGAGGGCGTGTGCGACTACCGTCTGCCCGGCGTGGCCGACCCGCGCGCCAGCGTGCCGGAGCCCGTGCAGGCCCGCGCCGACGGCCGAGCGATTCGCGTCTCCGGAGCCGAGCCCGGCGCCGAGCTCGAGTTGCGCCAGAACGGCGAAGTGGTTGACGTCGAACGCGCCGACGACCGGGGCCGCGCAGTCATCGAGCCCGGCCCCGGAAACTGGGTCCTCGCCCAGCGCACCAACGGCCAGCGCGGTCCGCTCAGCGAGGTCGTGCGAATCGAACCCTGAGCCCAGCTTATTCATGACCCAGCCTACTGCGACAACGCCAGCCCCCGCATCTGCGGCCTTTCACTCGCTCGCAAGTCCTCGCCGTAGCGACGGCTACACTTCCGGCTTGCTCGGTCGCGAAAAGCCCACACCTGTGGGGCCTGGCGCTGTCTCGCTACGGCCGGGTCATGAATAAGCCGGGCTGAGTGGACAAATCAGCCGCCCCCACCACCACCGCCGCCTCCTCCGCCGCCACCGCCGCCCGGGCCGCCGGCCGCTCCGCCGCCGCCGGAGCCCGGCGCGATGAAAAACACGAAATAGACCACCACCGGAATCCAGATAGCCATCAGAAACATCCCGATCAGCAGGTAGGGGATATCGGAGTAGTCGGCGGGAACGCGCGTTTCCGGCACCGCGCCAGACGGCCAGCGGGCCGAGAACGCGAACTCTCCACCGGCCTCGATGGGACGTTCATAGCGGATGTCGATCGTGTCGGGGTCCGGACGGTCGATGCGCGCATCGTCGCTTTCGAGCAGACCCTCGGATTCTCCGCCCCAGCGATCGAACGCAACCACCTTGACGCTTCCGGCATCCAGCCCCGCGGGCAGCCGCCAGACGACGCGGACCGCCTCGATATCCAACGGCCACCCGCGTCGCCCGGTAACCGGCCAGTACAACCGCGCCTCGTTCCCGTCCTCCCGAAAGGGGGCAACAACCGTGTAGCCGAAACGAAACCGATAGCGCCCCGGTTCCAGCTCCCGGTCGGTCCGGCCGCCACGAATCCGGAGGCTGCCGCTGATGCTGCGAACGGAATCCTCTAGATCATCGGGCCGGAATACCGTGGTTGCCGAACCGTCCGCGTCCAGGCGCTCGACGGCCAGCTCGGAAACCTCGTAGGCCACCCGATGCTCCTCGCCCTCCGGGGTCTGCAGCCCGGCCGAGAGATAGCGATAAACGAAACGGCGGATTTCCTCGCCCCGAACCCGCGCGGTCAGCGACTCGCTGACCACCAGCCGTCCCTCCTCATCGAAGGCCATTTCCACATCGAAGCGCTCGATGCCCTCGGATGAAGCCAACGCCGGCGACACCAGCACGGGCGCAAAAGCGCCGGCAAGCATCACCAGCGCCACGCCCACCCGCTTCAAGCCAGCTCCGCCATTTCAGCCGGTTTCCCGCAAGGTCAATCCGAGATCCGGTCCAGATGCTCATCGAGCGTGTGAACCGCCTTCACGCAGTCCGATTCCGTCACAGACACCGTGACACCAGCGCCGTCAGGCTCCGCCGCGGATGCCCTGCAGCGACTGGACCGGCGCGCATCGCGATTGTCATCGACTTCAGCGGCCTCCTGGCCATGGCGCACCAGCTCGCCCAGGTCGATGCGCTGCTCGATTCTGACATCGCGGATCTCGACCCCCGCAGCGGCGGCATCCTCGTACAGGCGTGCCTTCAGCGATTCGATATCCTCGCTGCCGTGGACCGTCGTCGGTATGCGCGCCAGACCCGGCTGCAGGGCCGACTGCTGATCCCGGGCGCTCGATTGAGGCGCATCCGCGGACGGGTCGGCACTCGCCCACGCAAGGCTGCCGAATGCCAGCAGAAACAGCATGCAGATTGTTCTCTTCATCGCCATCATTACCTCCCGAAGGTTGCCTCGATCACCAGGGTCCGAAAGCGAATCACTGGATAATCAGTAAGTTGGAAAAAGGGTACAACAAGGAATCAGCCTCGTCAAAACGCCCCGGAGACCCGGCCACGCCAGGCCGATCGAGCGAGCCCCTGAACAAGCCAGCACGGGCGCGACGCCGGGCCAATGCCCGACTTCACGACACCACTACAGATGCTGTCGGTAGCGCAAATAGCTGCCGGCCTGGCGCGAGGCGGCGGCCCCGTAAAGCCGAAGGTCAATCTTGTCAATGTGATAAGATCAGAGACACTTGACAGGATGAATCGAGCTGATGAATGCTTCACTCCAGCGCATGGTCCGCGATGCCTCGCCCGAGACACGCTATCAGATCGAGCGTCTGCTCAGGCAAGACGCCGATGACCGCGCCTGGGCCGAGCAGCTCGGCCCGGCTTACCGGCAGGGTGACGTGGCCCGCCTGCTCAACAAGACCCGGCAGGCGGTTTCCGCTGACCGCGGCTTGCTTCGCCTGGCCCTGCGCGACGGCGACATCGCCTATCCGGTGTTCCAGTTCGACGGTCGCCGGCAGCTTCCGGGGATCCGCGAAGTGATTCGGGTATTCGAGCCGGCGGTCGCCACGGCCTGGACCACCGCCTCCTGGCTGACCTCGCCGGCCCCGGAGCTCGACGATCGCACCCCGCTTACACTGCTGCGCGCCGGCGAGCGCGAGCCGGTCATTTCGCTGGCGCGGCGGACCGCCTCGACCCTTCAGAACTGACTGACCGCCCCATGCCGTTGCCGAACCCGCCTGCCGGCGCCGGCACGCTCGCTGCACTACCCAGGCAATCCCTGGCCCGACGCACGCTCTATCGCGTCTGGCGCCATGATCTGGCCGACGGAACGGAGCGCCGCGCGCCCTGGTGGTTTGCCAGCGCCAATCCCGATGCGGAAGAAGGCGGTCGTTTCGACCTGCCCGAACCGATGGGCACCTGCTACCTGGCCACCCGGCCCGAGGCCGCGCTGCTCGAAGCACTGCAGATGCGTCTCACCAACCTGCCACGCGAGGAGCTGATGGTACGCCGTCTCGCCCACGTGACGCCGCCCGGCGACGCGCCCGATGCGGCCATGCTGACCGCGCGACGGGTTGCCGGCGAATTCGGCATCACCGCCGAACTCTGGGCCGGCCGCGACCGCGCGCTCACGCGCGCCTGGGCGCAGGCAATGCGCCGCGACGGCTGGTGGGCAATCTACGGCGGCATCGCGCATGACCCGTCCGGCCGCCTGCGCTCGGTCGCCCTGTTCGACCACCGCGGCGAGCACCCGCCCAGCCACGGCAACCGCTGGCACTACCGGACGCACTGCATCGACAACGACCCTTCGCTCGAGCACGCCCTTGGGCGCTTTGGGGTGAGCGTTCGCGAGCCCGGGCAACTGCCCCGGGCGCGCTTCTAGCACTCCGCCGCCGCACAATCGCCGTGGACAGGGCAAGCGAAGCCACTTGGTACGCTAGATCCACCGCCTGACCGAGCGCCGGTAGGCGCGGAATTGCTCACCGAAAGAGCGCTCCAGCGCGCGCTCTTCGGGCCGGATCTGAAACCGCTGGATCAGCGCCACGAATACCGGCACCAGCAACACCGCCACCAGGTTTCCGAGGTACAGCGCCCAGGCCACGAGCAGCAGCGCATCGGCCAGGTAAACGGGGTTGCGGCTCCACCCGAAGACACCGCTGTCGACCAGCGCTGAACTTTCTTCCGGGCGCATCGGATTGATGGTCGTGCGCTCGCGTCCCAGCGCCCACGCGGCCAGACCCATGATGGCCCCTGCCGCCACGGCGATAACCAGCGCCAGCCACCCGGCACCGGGTACGGTCACCGTGGCGCCGGGCAGCAAACGCGCCAGAAGCCACATCGCGAACCCGACCAGCAGCACAACGGCGGGTGGTGGAAAGAATCGGTGCATCAAAATACCTCGCTTGATTGGCCCATCAAGGATACCTGCGTACGCCAACCCAAACGCGACCCGGCTGATGACGGAAGGTTTTCACTGCCACCTGAGGTGAGGAGGGCGCTTGTCTCGCGCTTCATGCATCGTCTTGGCCCCCGGATTGAAGCCTTTCATAGACCTCATGCAGGAGATGTTCGCCCGCCACCCGTCGAAAATCGCCATCATTCATCAGACGTCCGAAGATTTCCTCGTTGCCATCGATGCGTTCGATGAACAACGTTTCCAGCATACGGTTGAAGACATAGGCGAAGTTGTCGCGGGTGTTGGCCTGGGCGG
>CAYQJJ010000097.1:0-9635 GCA_964417745.1 uncultured Wenzhouxiangella sp. | reverse complement strand
CAGGACAACACAAACCAGGGAGCAGGCTCATGAAACAAGTCATCGTTGCCCTTGATGGATCGTACAACTCGCACCGGGCCCTGATTGCCGGGGCCGATCTGGCCAGAGCCATGGGCCGGGATCTCGTCTTGCTTTACGTGTATCCCTACTCGCCCGGCGTTTCGGCCACCATGGCGGGGCTGGAGCCGATGAATGCCGAGCAGCTCGAAAAACATCAGAAAAGCCAGGCCCGCGAAGTCTTCGACAACGCCATTGCCGAACTGGGCAGCCGTTGCAAGGTTGCTGACCGGGTGCTGTTGATCGGCGACCCGGCCGAGGAGATCATCAACTACATGGAAGGCCGCAAGGAGACCCACCTGGTGCTGGGCCGGCGCGGCCTGTCAAAGATCAAGTCGCTCCTGCTCGGCAGCGTCAGCGACAAGGTCACACGCCACGCCGATGGCATGGTGACTGTAGTTTCCTGAGCCTTCAACCCGCCTTATTCATCACCGTGCCGCAGCGAGGGGCCGACAGGTGCTGTGGACGGGGCGTTTCGCGACCGAGTGCACCGGAGGCGTACTCGCCTGTACGGTGAGGATGCGCGACCGAGCGAAACGCCGCGGACGCGGGGCCTGGCGGTACCGCAGTAGGCAGGATTTGTGAATGTCTTAGTAAGGCAGGTTCAACGCGCTGCCGGCAGGCGCAGCACCACCGAGTGCGTCTCACCGTCGTCGATGAACGGGAATCGCTTGCCGTCCACGATGTTGCCGTCGAATACCAGCTCGGCCTCGCGCCGGCCGAGCGGCGGATGGCGCGAGACCTCGATGTTGTAGATCGCCCTGCCCCGCTGCAGGCGCGCACTGAAGCCCGGCCACTCGTCCGGCAGGCAGGGCAGGAGTTCGAGTTCATCGCCGCTGCGGCGCATGCCCAGCAATTCCTCGATGCCGGCGCGGTAAAGCCAGGCCGCAGCACCGGTATACCAGCTCCAGCCTCCCCGCCCGCGATGTTCACCGACGCTGTAGATGTCCCCGGCGAGTACGTAGGGCTCAAGGCGATAATGTTCGGCTTCTTCCCGGCTCTTGCTGCGCAGGATCGGGTTGAGCAATCGGAACAGCGCCATCGCCCGGTCCGCATCGCCCAGCCGAACCATGGCCCAGACCGCCCAGGTGGCTGCGTGGGTGTACTGGGCACCGTTTTCGCGAATGCCGGGCGGATACCCCTTGATATAGCCGGGGTCCTGGGCGCTGGTGTCGAACGGGGGCGCGAGCAGCTTGATCAGCCGGGCCGGCTCGTCTACCAGGTACTCGAGTGCTGCATTCATCGCCTGGCGTGCGCGCGATCCGACCGTCGGCGGTGCGATGACCGACCAGGCCTGGGCGATCAGGTCGATGCGGCATTCTTCACTGTCGGCCGAGCCGATCAACGAGCCATCATCGTGGTAGGCGCGGTGATACCAGCGCCCGTCCCAGGCAACCCGATCGATCTGTCGAAGCAGTCGGGCCGAGTAGCGCTGATACTGCCCGGCGCAGTCGGTGTCACCCTGTTTCAGGCAACATTCCGCGAAATCGTTGAGAACCCGTACCAGGAACCAGGCCAGCCAGACGCTTTCACCGCGCCCGGCGCTGCCAACCCGGTTGAAGCCGTCATTCCAGTCGCCACTGCCGATGGTCGGCAAGCCGTGGACGCCAACCGTCATGGACCGGTCTATGGCGCGCACGCAGTGCTCGTACAACGAACCGCTGCGTTCTCCCGGACTGAACTCGGCATAACGCTCCTGCTCCGAAGAAGCAAGCTCGGGCCCGGACAGATAGACAACCGGCTCGTCAAGCACGCCGTGATCACCGGTGGTGGCGACATAGTGCGCGACAGCGAACGGCAGCCACAGCAGATCGTCCGAGCAGCGCGTGCGAACACCGCGTAGCGGATCCTCGTGCCACCAGTGCAGCACATCGCCCTGTTCAAACTGGCGCGAGGCGGCCAGCAGCAGGTGCGAACGGACCATGGCCGGATCGAACCAGATCATGGCCAGCATGTCCTGCAGCTGATCGCGAAAACCGAACGCGCCGCTGGACTGGTAGTATCCCGTGCGCCCGAGCAGGCGCCCGTTGAGGGCCTGGTAAGGCAGCCAGTCGTTGAGCATGAGGTCCATCGCCGGCTCGGGCGTGCTCACCTGGACCCTGTCGAAGCGGTCGCGGAGGGCGGACACGGCGCCCTCCCGGCTGGTGGCAATCCGTTCACGCCCGGTGAACGCTTCGATCAGTGACCGGGCGTGCGCACGATCCCTCCCCTGCCCGATCACGAAACCGATCTCGACGGTCTCGCCGGCAGCCAGGTCAAGATGGACCTGCAGTGCCGCGCAGGGATCGGCACCGGGCCGGGCACGACTACTCAGGCCGATTCGGCGCAGTGCAGCCGGCTCGAGCGTCGAGCCGTTGGCCCCGAGAAACTCGCGCCGGCAGGTCGTAAAGCCATGCAACGGCTTGCTGGCAGCAACAAATGCGCGTGCCTGGCCCCAGCGGGGACTGAACGGGTTGTGGGCGAGTACGGCGCTGCGGCCCGGATCGACCTCGCAGCGCAAGTGGTGGGCCTGGTCCATGCGATGCGTACCCAGCACCCATTCGAGGTAATAAGTGGCCGTGACCCGGCGCGTCCAGGCGCTGCGATTGGTCAGGGCGAGCTCGACGAGCTTGACCGGCTCGGTGGCATCGATGTGCACGCGCATGGTCTGCTCGAGCTCGTGGCTGGCGTGCTCGAAAATACTGTAGCCCAGGCCATGCCGGACCCGATACGGTCCATCGCCGGGACAGGGTTGCCGGCTCGGGGTCCAGACCTCGCCGGTTTCCTCGTCGCGCAGGTACAGCACTTCGCCGCTGGGCTCGGAGACCGGGTCGTTGAGCCAGGGTGTGAGCCGACTCTCGCTGCTGTTGCCACACCAGGTGCAGGCGCTTCCCGAAGCGCCCAGCAGGGTGCCGAAATCGGCATTGGCCAGCACGTTGCACCATGGCGCTGGTGTCGTACGCCCGTCATCGGGCTCGATGACGTATTCATGCTGCTTTTGATCGAAGCCACCGAGGCCGTTGAAAAAAACCTGTTCCACGCGTGGGGTCAGCGCCAGCGGTTTCCAGGCACTTTCCCGGGAGGCGATGAATTCCGGCAGCGCTTCGGGCAGGTCGCTGTGGAGCTGGGCGGCGACCGAGCCGCTGCCGGCCTCGAGCACGATGCTGGCCGCCCGGGCCAGGCCGAGGCGATGCTCGGCACTGAGCTCGCGCCCGGAAACGATGGTTACCGATCCGGCCAGGCTGCGATAGATTCGCGAGCGCACCTCGTCGACGCGGGTCTGCAGGGCATCCCGGGTCGGCTGGCCGTAGCCACCGGCAGCCTCATCGACCAGCACCAGGTCGAAACGCCATTGCCGAGCGGCAAGCAGGGTGTGGGCCTTGAGCAGGAACTCGACCTGCTCGGGCTCGCGGTCGTCGCGAATCCAGACCACCACCAGCGGCCAGTCCCCGGAAATGCCGCGCGCGAACAACAGCAGCTGCAGCGCTTCGGAAGGCAGCACGCCCTCGACGCTGCGCCAGTCCGGCTCGGGTGCCGCCATGGCAGAGAGCAGGCGCATGATGCCGCTCGCCTCGCCGGCTTCAACGCCGATCACCTTGAGCTCGTGCGAGGTCTGCATCCGGGCCTGTTCGAACAGCCACTCGATTCGCCCCGGGGTGCGGTACTGGCGCATGTTCGCCAGTAGCTCGCGGCGAGATCGGGACACACCGGTCATGAATGCCAGCTCGACCTGTCCATACGCCGGCAGGCGAATCTCGACACCCAGTGCCATGACCGGGTCGAGGACCGCACCGGAGCGCCCCGACAGCGCGCTTACACCATGCTCGAGCGCCGGCCAGTGGGCGGGATCACCGTCGCGGCCGAGTGCGGCCGAGCGATCGGTTTCCCAGCCGAAGCTCCAGTCGGCATCCGGTGGCGTGACCAGGCCGTGCGCCATGTAAATCGCCCGATCCGTGGCATCGCGGGCACGCCGGCGAAACAGCAGCAGCCGCTCTTCGGCCAGGCATTCGCTCTCGATGAACAACCGCGAAAAGGCCGGGTGGCGCTCGAAGTCACCGACCGGCGCCAGCACCACCTCGGCGTGGTCGAGGATAAAGATCCGACGCTCCCGAGCCGTCTCGTTGGCGATGATCACGCGGCGCGCCTCGATATCGTGCTGCGAGGCGACGGCGACTTGCTGGCGAATCAGCAGGCCCATGGCACGTTCGCGCCATTCGGCGCGGTGCGGCCCGAACGATACCTGCCCGGCTTCCTCATCCCTGCCCGCGGCCAGGCTGCCGACGCGGAAGGATTGCTGCTTGTCGAGGTCGCTGATGAACATGCGCTGGCCGCCGTTGATGCCGACCCGGTCGGGCTGCCAGCGCGTCAGTGCCACGTCATCCCAGAAGCTGCGGCTGGTGCCGCGGGCATCGAGCAGAATGCCGTAATGACCGTTGCCGAGCAGCGTGTACTGGGCCCGGGCACTGCCGGATTCGACGGCCCAGGTATCGGGTCGTGGCGCGACCCGTACGGCGGGCCCCGAGCGCGGCTGCCGACTGGCCTTGAGACGCGGCGGACGCCGTGGCATGCGCTCGTGCAGCAGCATCTCCACGCCGGCAATGTGACGGTCTGCGTGAAAGCGCTCGACCATCGGATTGCCGTTGAGATGGTTGTCGATCGCCAGCAGGATCATGCCCTGGTGGTGGCTCATCCATGACCGCACCACGCGCGGGCGATGCGGTGCCGAGCGTTGGCTGCGTCCGAAGTCGACCGCCTCGTGGAATCCGTACAGGCCCGAGCCACGCACGCTCTCGAGCTCGCGCAGGTTGGCCACGGCCGGCTCCGGGACCCAGGGCAGTGCCATGGCCGAAGCGTAGGGTGCGATGACCAGCCGATCGCCAAGGTCGCGGCGAAAGCCGAGGAATGGAACACCGAAGCTCCGGTACTGGTACTCGCGCTGTTCGCCAAGCTGATAGTAGCCCGATTCCGAAATGCCCCACGGAACCTCATAGCGCTCGCTGAAGGCCCGGTGCTGCACAATGGCCTCGTGACAGGCCCGATCCAGCAGGCTGCCATCCGGGCTGCGGGCGTACAGGCTCGGCATCAGGTACTCGAACATCGTCGCGCCCCAGGACATCAGCACCCCGCGCCCGCGACGCCGCCGGAACGGCCGTCCCAGATAGCGCCAGTGCCGGATCGGCACCTGACCGCGGGAAATCGCGATCAGGCTCGCCAGCCTGGCCTCGGAGGCAAGAAGGTCATAGTGATTGCTGTCGAGGCTGCCGTTGCTGAGGTCGTAACCGATATGAAACAGGTGTCGACTGGCATCGTAGAGAAACCCGAAATCCATCTCCTCGACCCAGCGCCCGGCACGCGCGGCGAGCTCGAGCAGCGCTTGGCGCGTGCGCGCGGCCTCGGTAACAGCCGCATCGAGCAAGCCCGGTAAATCCCGGACAAGCGTTTCATAGGCCTGACCTTCCGCCCCGGGGTCAGGCACCGCCCCGGCCAGCAGGTCCAGACGCGCCAGAGCTGCCTCGCGACTGGCCGGGGCGGCTGTCAGCGACCATTCATCCTGGAGGATCGCCAGCAGTTCCACCTTTGCGGCACCGGCCTCGGGCTGCTCGAAGGTGGTCTTGTCGAGCCCGTCGAGCAGCGCCAGCCACGGCATGAACGACTCGATATGGCGGCGCAGGCGGCGTGCCTGGCTGTCGAGTTCGTTGAACCAGACCCTGAGCTCGTGGAGCGATTCCTTGCTGAAATCAACACTCGGATCGCCGGCCAGCGCGAGCATCCGGCCGGTCAGATCGGGGATATCCCGATCGCACAGCTGCCGGGTCAGACGCACGGTGTCGGACGCCGGGGCGGCATACAGCGTCTCCGACAGCCCGGCCACGTGCTCGACGAGCGGAGCGACCGCACGTTCCCGTCCGTCTGCCCCGGGCAGACCCGTCAGGAGATCCTCGACCAGGTTGAGGGTGTCGGCCAGGCCGTGGAGCTGGTCGACGGGCCTGAGCGGCTGATCGGCCAGCCGGTTCAGGCCGGTTGCGGTAACGATTAGCGCGGCGGCCAGGTTGCCGCTATCGACGGTCGAGACATAGCGCGGGTGCAGCGGGTGCAGATCTTCGGTTTCATACCAGTTGAGCCAGTGACCGCGATAGCGCTCGAGGCTGGCCATGCGATCCATGGTGTTGTGCAGGCGTGCGCTGAGCTCCTGAATGTCGATCCAGCCGAAGTCATGGGCAGCCAGGGTGGCGTTGAGCCCCATGCCGATATTGGTCGGCGAAGTCCGGCGGGCGATGACCGAACGGGGGTCGAGCTGCAGGTTGTCCGGCGGCAGCCAGTGATTGTCGGGCACGCTCATGTGCTCGAAAAACAGCCAGGTGCGGCGTGCGGCCTTGCGCAAATAGCGGCGGGTGTCCGCGTCGGGATCCGGCTGGCGGTGCGCCGCGGCCCGGTCGAGCTGCCAGGCAATACCCGGGGCCGCGAACCAGGCCAGCAGAACGGGGATGCACATCGGCAGGGCCGAGGGATTGAAGGTACCGACAGCGAGCGCCAGGGCCAGCGCCGTGGCCGGCGCCGTCCACATCCGACGGTAGGCCGCGAACAGACCCGACTGCCGACCCTGTTGGCGATGAGCGTGGGCCGCGGTTACCCATTCGAGCAGCGCGCGATGAGTCAGGAAAAGCCGCACCAGGGTGCGGCCAATGGCATCGATGAGCACCGCTGCCTGGTAGGGCAGCAGGACAAGGCTGACCAGCGCGTGCAGGAACTGCCGCTTCAAGCCGGACCAGGAGTTGACCAGCAGCAATGCCGAAACGCTCGGGCGAGCCAGTGCCCGAGTGAGCACGCCGAGCAGATCGGCCAGCAGGGGTGCGGCAATGAAGGCAGCGACCAGCAGGGTCCAGGCCAGCGTATTACCGGGCAGCAGGCTCAGCCAGGCCAGCGCGAGAATCAGCAGGAGCACCGGTGGCATCAGGCTGCGGCGCAGATTGTCGATGATCTTCCAGCGATGGGCCCAGGGCAAGGAATTGGGCATGCGCGAGCCGTCGCTTCGCGGCACGCTGCGACCGAGCCAAGGGAGCAATTGCCAGTCTCCGCGCACCCAGCGATGCATCCGGCGCATGAAGGTCTGGAGCGTGGGTGGAAACTGCTCGAGCAGGACCAGGTCGCTGGCGAGCCCGACGCGCCCATGGATGCCCTCGAACAGATCGTGACTGAGCAGGGTGTTGTCGGGTATGCGCCCGGCAAGGGTGTGGTCCAGTGCCTGCCAGTCGTAAATGCCCTTGCCGGTGAAATTGCCCTCGCCGAACAGGTCGTGGTAGACATCCGAGGCCACGTGACTGTAGAGGTCGAGCCCGTGGTCGCCGGAAAATACGTCGGTGAAAGCACTTCTGAGCGTGCTGCCCGGATCGATTTCCAGACGCGGCTGAATGATCGTGTAGCCGGCCTTGAGGGTGCCATGATCGCGATCGAAAACCGCCCGGCTCAATGGATGGGCCAGCGTTCCGACCAGGCGGCAGGCGATTCCCGGCGGCATGCGCGTGTCAGCATCGAGCGTGATCACGAAACGAACCCCCTCGAAAGCAGCGCGCGGCCCCTCGATGGTGGCGTAGGAAGTGTCGTGATTGCCGGCCAGCAGCCGGTTGAACTCCATGAGCTTGCCGCGCTTGCGTTCCCAGCCCATCCAGCAGTTTTCGGCCGGGTTGAATTGACGCTCACGACACAGGAAAAGAAAACTGGCTTCGCGGTGCCGCTCGCTCAGCTCGCGAAGTCGGCGGCGCGCGTGCTCGAGTAGGTGATCGTCGCCGGCCATGTTCTGCGCCGGAGCATCTGCCAGGTCGCCGAGCACGGCATAGACCAGCTCCGGGTCGCGGTTGCCGACAAAATTGGTCTCCAGGCAGTCGAATACCGCATCGATGTCGTGCTCATCGACCAGCAAGACCGGGACTACCACGGCGCTGCGCCAGGCCGCCGGAATGCCGGACTCGTAGTCCATGCGCGCCAGCGCGCGCGGCGGCAACAGCCAGGCCAGCAGCCCGTTGAGCAATACGATCGCCACGCCGATGGCCGGAATCAGGATCAGGGCGAGTACCACGATCAGGCCCGGCCACTCGGGCCGGGACAGCCCGATCAGTTGCAAGACAGTGGCTGACGCGAGCAGGGTGAAAACGGACAAAAACCCGAAGTAGACCAACCCGGGTCGACGGTCTGCAAACCGCGGCAGCCAATCGGCTGGCGGTGCCCGGTAGCCCAGCATGCTCTCGAGCCGGCGACGTCCGCCGCTGATCAGGAAATGCCCCACGTGTCCGGTGCGCGGGTCTCCGGGCTCGCCCTCGCGCGCCAGCTTAACTGCTTCGGCGGCCACTTCGGCCTCGCTTTTGCCGCTTCCCCGCGCCAGCGATTCGACCACGCTTCGATAGCGATTGCGTGACTCGAACTCCATGCCCGCGTAGGCGCCGGCCGGATCGTCGAGCAGAATTCGCTCGACCCGGCTGACCGACTCGAAAAAGCCGTGCCAGTTGTACGAATCAACCGTTCTGAGGCTGATGATGATGCCGGCCACGGTACTCGACAGCGGGTCTTCGCCGCCCTCCCCGGCTGGCTCGGGCTCGACCAGTTCACCGCAGCCGGTGACGACGTCCATCAGATCCTCGAGCAGATTGATCGCGAGCATACCGGGCAGCGCCCACAACTCGCCGATCAGCAGTTCGGCGTGGTGCTGGTAGGCGCTCAACTGGTCCGCGATCCAGACCGGCTCGATCGGCAGCGCACCGGTGTCGAGCAGCGCCCGGGCCAGCGCATCGGCGTGCAACATGGCTCCGCCGCCATGTGCCATCGACACGCGCGGAAGTTTGCTGACGAAGCGATTGGGAAGGTTGGCCTCGAGCGACTCGAAAAGGCCCTCGAGTACGTGCCGGTTATCGAGCAGCCATTCCTCCCAGCGACGCGCCTGGCGGCCGGTCGACAAGCCGGTTTCGATGTTCCGGTAGACGGCAAGGGAACGGCTTTCGATTGCGCGAACCCGTCGCACGGCCAGATCCACCCGGCCAGAGCGCTCGGCCGGCACTTCGAAACGCTCGGCAAGCCGGGCCAGCAACGGCGCAAGCCGGACCGGCCTGGACTTCATGGATCAGACCGAACCAGGGTGATGGCGCAGAACCATCACGCTATGGGGGCTGCCGCTGAGGGCCAGACGGGTCAGCCGGTCTTGCGCCGAGGCTCCGGACCGTGATGCGGTGTGCCGCGTCACGATAACCAGATCGGCTGACTCCTCGGCTGCGACCTGGCCCAGGCGTCCGGCAGGATCATCACAGGTCTCGAGCCGGGTACGAATCGCGTGACGTTCCCCGAACTGGCGCTCGAGGCTGGCGAGATACTCGAAAGCCGCCAGCCGGTTGGCGTCAACGACCTTGTCGGAAAGCTCGCGCTCGCTATCCGACAACCCGGCGCGGCGCGGCATGTCCGGCGCGCTGACAACGTGAAGCAGAATGATTTCGCAGCCGCTGTCACCGGCGATCGCCGTGGCCACCCGGAACCCGGTCTCGGAGGGATAGGAGCCGTCCAGGGGCACGAGAATGCGTTGATAGATCGCAGCACCCGGGGTGGCGCGCAACGGGGGC
>CAYQJJ010000096.1:0-9738 GCA_964417745.1 uncultured Wenzhouxiangella sp. | reverse complement strand
TCTGCCGATTTCCTTGCTCGGCTTCACCGGGGCCTGGCGCGGCTCGAGGCGGGCCTGATTTGCCTGTTGTTGCTCGCCCTCATGGTGCTTGGGCTATTGCAATGGTTTGTACGCCATTTCGACCAGGTCCGGGTCACCGGCCTCGATGATCTGATCGCCGCGGTGTTGCTGTGGCTGATCATGCTCTCGGGCGCGCTCGGTGCCAGTCGGCTGAATCACCCGCAACTTTTCCTGGCGTTGAAAGGCCTGCCAGCAGTGGTGCGCGAGTGGCTCGGCAGGCTGGTACTGCTGGTCACTGCCGGCGTATGCCTGGTCATGACCTGGCACACCCTCAACCTTGCCGCCCTGGAATTCGGCTTTCAGACGACCCTGCCCGGGGGCTTACCCAACTGGCTGGTCATGATGATCCTGCCGGTTGGCTTCGGCATGATGGCGGCTCGTTTTGCTGCCCATGCACTCTCGCCCTGGCCGTCTGCAACGGTCGACGACGAGACCGGGCGGTGACCACGCTCGCGCTGTTGGTGCTGATGCTGGCCGGTCTGCCGGTGTTCGCCGTGCTGGCGCTGGTAGCCCTGATCGGCGCCCGTGACGCCGAACTCGACGGTCTGATGGTTGCCATGGCTTTCGAATCCCTGGCCGATGCGGCCCTGGTCGAGACCATTCCGCTACTCGCTTTCAGCGCGCTGCTGCTGGTGCGCGGATCATCGGCGCGTCGCCTGACCGATCTGGTCCGCGAATCATCAGTGCGCCGGCACCGAGTGCCGGTTCTGGCTGGCGGGGCGTCTGCCGTTGCCATTGTGGCGGCAGCTTTTTCCGGCCTCTGGGGTGGTCTGCTGCTGGTAACCGGCACGCTGGCAGTTCTGGCCGGGGCCGGGCATCGCAGCCGGTTCCTGGCGACCTTGCCCGGTGGGCTGCTGGCACCATCGCTGTCGCTGCTGGTATACGTGATCGTCGTGCGCGAACTCGCTCCGGGTCCGGGCATCGAGATGCGCAGCCTTCTGTTGGCCGGGCTGCTTCCAGGCTTGCTGCTGCTCGGCGCACTGCGCCTGGCTGGGGGCCCTTTCGGACCATGGCTTGCTGCTGAGCCGACGGCCGGAACCGCCCCTCGCCAGCGCCCTGCCGGCCGAAGATGGCGGGACGCCGGGCCGGAACTTGCACTCATTGCCGTCGTGGCCGCCGGGCTCTATGCGGGCGTCCTGACCTACTTCGAAGCTGCGGCGCTGTCGGTGGCCTGGTTGCTGCTGGTCAACATTGTGTTTCGCCGTGAGCTCGACTGGTCCGGTCTGCCCGGTCTGGCTGTCGAGGCCGCAGTTGCCGCCGGGGCGATCCTGATGCTGCTCGGAATGGCCATCGCCGCATTTTCCATTCTGCTCGACAGCGGCGCGGTCGCGACCGGTACGCGCCTGCTGACCCGTGCCTCGTCGAGCCCGCTCGGGTTTCTGTTCCTGGCCAGCGCCTTGCTGCTGATCGCCGGCCGGCTGCTGGGCCTGAGCCTGGCACTGGTAGTCGGGGTTCCGTTTCTGGTTCCGACGGCCGGACAGTTCGCTGTCGATCCGCTGCACTTTGGCGTTGTCGCAGTGCTGGCGGTGCATATCGGTCATACCCAGGCGTACTCGGGCGGCCAAACGCTTGCTCGGAACGAACCGGGCAGGGCGCTTCCGGTACGCTGGCTGCCGGTAGCCCTTGCCGTGCTGGTCGTGCTGATCCTCTGGCCCGGGCTGGCCACGTGGTTACCGGCATCCGGAAACCACTGAGCGAGTCCGAACGGGCTCTGAAGTGGTTTCCCGGCCCCTCTGACGCGGGACCGAGCCGGAGCCGGGCCCCTGGGGGACCCGGCCCGTCGTCGCTCAGGCTTTCGGTTCCGAGTCGCCGGCCGGTTTGGGTGGTGGCTGATCGCTGACCGGGCTCTGGGTCGTCGAATCCGGGCTTTTCGGTGCCGGCTGATCGCCGACCGGCGCGCCCGCGGACTGGCTCGTGGTCGAGTCGCCCTCGGGCGCGGCCTTGGCAGCGCTCGTCTTCTTCTTTTTCTTTTTCTGGGTCTTTTTCCGGGTCGCCTTCTTGTCGGCGGTCTTCTTGCCGGCCTTTTTGGTGCGCTTGCCCGCACCGGAGCCCGGATCGCCGCGCTCGAGGATGGCCGAGACGCCCATGCCACCAGCCGTGCATACCGAAATCAGACCGCGGCCGGAACCGGCCTCGGCGAGTGTGGCGGCAAGTGTCGACAGAATGCGCGCACCCGTGGCGGCAAACGGATGGCCGATGGCCACCGATCCGCCGTGGACGTTCATGCGCGCGCGGTCGATCCGGCCCAGGGCCTTGCTCCGGCCGAGTCGATCGCGGCAATAGCGTTCCGATTCCCAGGCCTTGAGCGTGCACAGGACCTGGGCGGCGAAGGCTTCGTGGATTTCGTAGAAATCGAAGTCCTGCAGTTCCAGGCCGGCTTGATCGAGCATCTCGGAGACGGCCACCGTGGGTGCCATCAGCAGCCCTTCGTCCTGTTCGACAAAGTCGACCGAGGCTGTGCGCCCGAGGGTCAACCAGGCGGTCACCGGCAGGTCGTTGGCCCTGGCCCATTCTTCGGAGGCCAGCAGCACGGCCGCGGCGCCATCGGTCAGGGTGGTCGAATTGCCGGCTGTCAGTGTGCCGGTCTTGCGATCGAAGACCGGCTTGAGACTACCCAGCTTTTCCAGGCTGGTATCCGGGCGAACGATGTTGTCGCGCAATACCCCGCCATGGCCGGTGACCAGGTCGTCGAAAAATCCCGAGTCCCAGGCAGCAGCGGCCTTGCGGTGGCTGTCGAGCGTGAGTTCGTCCTGTTCGGCACGCTCGATCTCCCATTCCCGCGCCATGCGCTCGCAGTGCTGACCCATCGACAGGCCGGTGCGCGGCTCGGAGTTGCGCGGTGGCTGCGGCGCGAGCTCGCCGGGCCCGAAACCCTTGAAGACGCCCAGTTTCTGGCCCAGTGATCTTGCCTTCGAGAGCTTGACCATGCGCTGCGCGAAGCGGCGCTGGAAAACGATCGGCACATCGCTGGTGGTGTCGGTGCCGCCGACGATCGCGCAGTCGATCTGGCCGGCTGCGATCTGGCTGCCGGCCATGAGTGCACCCTGCAGACTGGTGCCGCAGGCCTGCTGCATGGTCACTCCGGGCGTGAGCCGCGACAGGGTGGTCGACAGCACGGCCTCGCGGGCCAGATTCCAGTCCTTGGAGTGGGTGGTGACTGCGCCGGCGAGAACCTGATCGATCTTCTTGCCGGACAGCCCGAAGCGGTCGACCACGCCCTGGATTGCCGCGGTGAGCATGTCCATGTTGGTCTGATCGGCGTAGAGCGTATTCGAGCGGCAGAACGGAATGCGGCTGCCGCCAATGATGGCAATCTTGCGCAGGCTGGTGTCAGGCATCAGGACTGCTCCTTGTGGTCTGCTGGGTGGTCAGCTTGGTGGTCAGCATGGTCGCGCCCGTCAGCGCGGGATTCGAGATAGTGCAGGGGGCCGCCGCGGAATGGTGCGAAGCCGGTCCCGAAGATCATGCCGGCGTCGAGCAGATCGGCGCTGGCTACGACTTCGTCCTTCAGGCAGGCGCGGCATTCGTCGAAGTAGGGCTGCATGAGCTTCTCGGCCAGTTCGTCGAGGTCGTGGCCCTGGTGGGCGCCCTTGTCGCGCTCGGGCTTGCCCTTGTTCCAGGTGTAGAAACCCTCGCCGGTCTTCTTGCCGAGCTTCCGGGCCTTGACCATCTGCTCGAGGATCTTGCGGTCCTCGCCGGCTTCATCGCCCATCAGGGTGTCGATCACGCCGAGACCGACATCGAGGCCGACGGTATCGGCCAGTTCGACCGGCCCCATGGGCATGCCGAATTGTTCGGCGGCCTTGTCGATCGCCTCCTTGGGAATTCCTTCGCGGTGCAGCTTCATGGCGTTGCGCATGTAGGGTGCCAGCACTCGATTGACCAGGAAGCCCGGTGTCGAACGGGCCGGCAGCGCGTACTTGCCGATCTGGGTGGCGAAGCTGCAGCCGTCGTCGACCCGGCCCCGGGCCGACTTTTCGTCGAACACCACCTCGACCAGCGGCATCTTGGCGACGGGGTTGAAGAAGTGCAGGCCGATGAGCCGGCTGGGGTCGTCGAAGACATCCGATAGTTCATCGAGCGGGATGGCCGAGGTGTTGGTGGCCACCAGGGTGTGGGGCTGCAGGTCGGCCTTGAGCTTTTCGAACAGGTCGCGCTTGACGTTGCGGTCTTCGAAGATGGCTTCGATGAGCACGTCGGCGCGCTTGACACCTTCGCCTTCGACGTCGGCGATCAGGCGGCTTTCGGCCGCGGCCACCGCTTCAGGCTTTTTGAGGCGACGCTTGAACAGTGCGCGTGCCCGCTTGAGTGCCGGCTCGATATGTTTCATTTCGCGGTCCTGAAGCGTGACCTCCAGCCCGCGCGATGCGCACCAGGCGGCGATGTCTCCGCCCATCACGCCGGCGCCGATGACGTGAACCCGCCTGGCCTTGAAGTCGCTGCGTTTGCCCTCGGCCTTGAGCGTCTCCATCAGTCGGAAAACCCGCCGCAGGTTGCGCGAGGTCTCGCCGGCCAGCAGCTTCGGCACCCGGTCGGCTTCAATGCGGATCATTTCGGACTGCGAGTTGCCCGCGGCCTCGAATGCCTCGATCAACTCGAACGGGGCCGGGTAGTGCTCCGGGCGTGCCTTGGCCGAGGTCTGCTTGCGCATCTGGCCGGCCAGGAACTTGCGCACCGGCCCCATTGTTGTCAGGCGCGCCGTCAGGCCGGGTCGCCGCGAGCGCTTCTTCTTGAGCACGGCGTTGCGCGCGGCCCAGTGCAGCGAGCCGTGCAGGTCGACGGTCTGATCGATCAGGCCCATGCCGCGCGCGGCCCGGGCTCGCAGCATCTTGCCGGTCAGCATGATCTGCATGGCCTGCAGCCCGCCGATGGCCTGAATGGATCGACCGGAGCCACCGAAACCGGGATAGATGCCGAGGTTGACTTCGGGGAAGCCGATGCGGGTGTGCTCGGCATCGAGCGCGATGCGGTAATCGAAGCACAGCGACAGTTCCAGCCCGCCACCGAGGCAGTACCCCTCGAAGGCAACGACGGTCGGGAAGGGCAGGTCCTCGATGCGCTGGAACAGGCCGTGAACATGGCGAATGTTCGATTGCAGTTCCGAAACATCGTCGGTGGCGTCGAATTCGCTGACATCGGCGCCGGCGATGAAATTGCCCGGCTTTCCAGACACCAGGACCAGGCCGGTTGGCCGCTGACTCTCGAGCTCGGAAACGACCTGCTCGAGTTCGCCGAGAACCGCAGTGCCAAGGGTATTGGTGCGACTGTCGGCGTGATCCAGGGTCAACCAGGCAATGCCATCGAGATCATGGTCCAGGCGCCAGTGCTTCCAGTCGGACGACTGCTTCAGGGATGCGGACATCGGAGCGCTTCTCCATTCATGTGCGTATGTCCAAAGTCTATCACCATCATCCGGGCCATCGTCCGGGGCGTCATGGAATCGTGCCCATCGTCCGGGAGGTCATGGAATCGTGCGGCCGAATTCCCCGAGCAGGGTTGTGGTTGCGATCAATGGCAGCCCGATCAGGGCGGTCGGGTCATCGCTGCTCATGGCCCGGGCCAGGGCGATCCCCAGCGCCTCGCTTTTCATCGCGCCGGCACAGTCCAGGGGCTGGTCGCGGGCGACGTAGCGCTCGATCGTTTCACGCGTCAGCTCGCGCATCACGACGCGGGTTGGCACCAGGCGACTCAGGAGCTGTTCGTCCCGCGCCAGGGCGACCGAAGTGTGAAAGACGATCTCGCGGCCGCTGCACAGGCCAAGCTGCTCGATCGCCCGTTCCGGGCTGCCCGGCTTGCCCAGCAGTCGACCCTCGCATTCGGCGACCTGGTCGGACCCGATGACCAGCCGGTCGGGATACTGCTCGGCTACGGCCCGGGCCTTGGCGCAGCCGAGACGCAGCGCCAGGTCGGCGCCGGATTCGTTCACGCGGGGCGATTCATCGATGTCGGCGGCAATGACTTCGAAAGCCAGGCCGAGCCGATCGAGCAGCATGCGGCGATAGGCCGAGCCGGAAGCAAGAATCAGGTCGCTCATGGTTTGGGTGGGGCCCTCTGAATCAGTCATTCGGCCATTGTAGCGCCTTGCTTTTCAGTGATATAATTAAAAGCTTATGTCGCGAGACTTTCCCGACTGGGTCAATCCGGAAAAGGCGGCGGCCTCACGCCGCGAGTTCACGGGCACGTTGCCGCTGTCGCGCATGACGCGGCTGGCCGAGCTGATCGAGGATCCGGGTGATGCGGAAGTGGCGTTCGAGCTGAGCTTTGCCAGCGATGAGCAGCACCAGGTCCGGGTGCTGGTCAGCGTGTCGGGCGAGGTGCCGATGCGCTGCCAGCGCACGCTCGGGATCTATCGTCAGCCGATCGCCAGTCAATCGGTAGTCGGTGTGGTGGCCAGCGAACGCGAGGCCGATGCGCTGCCGGAAAATTACGAGCCCAAGCTGTGCACGGATCAACAGCTTTTGCTGCTCGAGCTGATCGAGGAAGAAATCCTGCTCGGTCTGCCGCTGGTTCCGGTTGATCCGGAATCCGAACGCATCGGCGATGATTCGCCGCCGAGCGATACCCAGCGACCGTTCGCGGCGCTGGCCGATTTGAAAAAGAAGCGCGACCCCAATTCGTCAAAGGAGTAATCAAGAGCCATGGCTGTCCAGAAAAGTCGCAAGACCCCTTCACGGCGCGGCATGCGCCGATCGCACGACTCGCTGTCGGCCCCGACGCTGTCGGAGGAATCGGCAACCGGAGAAACCCATCGCCGTCACCACGTTTCGGCCGAGGGTTTCTACCGGGGCCGCCAGGTAGTCGACCTGGTGCCGGAAGAAATCGAGGAAGACGAAGAACAGACCCAGGCCTGAAGCCCGGGGCTCCACGACCATGTCAGCACCACGTGAGGTGTCGGTCGTGGTCGACGCCATGGGTGGCGACGGCGGCCTCGAGACATCGCTGGGCGGTATGGCGATGGCCCTCGATGCCGACCCCGGGCTGCACATTGTTGCCTGTGGGCGCCGCGATGAGATCGAAGCGGCGTCGACCGGTGCTTTGAATCGGCACGGCAAGCGGTTTTCGGTGACAGCGGCCGATGAGGTGCTGCCGGCCGACGCGTCGCCGGCACAGGCTCTGCGCCATGGCCGCAACAGCAGCCTGTGGCAGGCGCTGGAATGTCTGCGCTCGGAGCAGGCCGAAGCGCTCGTCAGCGCCGGGGGAACCGGCGCCCTGCTGGCGCTTTCGCGTCAGATTCTCGGTACGCTGCCAGGCGTAGAACGTCCGGCACTGATGGCCGCGCTGCCGTCGGCCGAACGCCCGGTCTGGGTGCTCGATCTGGGTGCCAACCTGAATGTCGATGCGCGCAGATTGCTCGAATTCGCCCAGCTCGGCAGCGTTGCCGTCGAGGTGCTGGAAGGTCGCGAGCCGTGCATCGGTGTTCTCAATGTCGGCTCCGAGCCGGGCAAGGGTCCGGATGTCGTGCGCGAGGCGGCCCGGCTCATCGATGCCGATCCGGCGCTGAATTACCAGGGTTTCATCGAGGCTGACGCGGTCTTTGCCGGTCGGGTCGACCTGGTCGTGTGCGACGGTTTTTCAGGCAATGTTCTGCTCAAGGCCGGCGAAGGCGCCGTGCGTCTCGTGCTGGCCGAAACCGCGGCCCGCTTCCGGCGCTCGTTTGCCGGTTGGCTCGGGCGCTCGCGGTTTGCAGCGCTGCATGACAGCTTCGATCCGGCACGGCATAATGGCGCGCCTCTGCTGGGCCTCCGTGGTACCGTCATCAAAAGCCACGGCGGAGCCGGCAGCGACGGGTTCGCTCGCGCCATCGCGCTGGCCGCGCTGGAAGCACGGCAAGACCTGGTGTCGCGGCTCGAAAAGCGCCTCTGGGCCGACGCCTGAGAACGGCCCGGACCCGGCTGGAATTGTCGCCCGAGGACGAGTACCTTGTGGCGGATTGGAAGCGGGCACGGTACGCATCGCAATGCTGCGGTAGGCCATGTCGGATCAACAGGGAGTTCGATTGCAATGTATGCTCGAATCAAGGGAACCGGCAGCTATCTCCCGGACCGGATTCTCACCAACAGCGACCTCGAGGCGCTCGTCGACACCAATGACGAGTGGATCCGGGATCGAACGGGCATAGCCGAGCGCCGGATCGCAGCCGACGACCAGACGACCTGCGACCTCGCCGAACAGGCAGCCTTGCGCGCACTCGAAGCGGCCGGCGTCAGCGCCGACGCCATTGATCTGCTCATCGTCGGCACCACGACCCCCGATGTGGTCTTTCCCTCGACCGCCTGTCTGCTCCAGCACCGCCTGGGCATGGGCGAGTGCGGCGCGTTCGATGTCAACGCGGCCTGCTCGGGCTTTTTGTACGCCATGTCGATCGCCGATCAATTCATTCGCGCCGGCACCAAGCAACGCATCCTGGTGGTCGGCGCCGAGACCCTGACACGCATGCTCGACTGGTCCGACCGCGCCACCTGCGTGCTGTTCGGAGACGGCGCCGGCGCGGCGGTGCTCGAAGCCGATCCCGAGCCGGGTATCCTGTCGACACACATTCACGCCAACGGCGGCTACGGCGACTTGCTCAAGGTCGACGTCGGCGTCTCCCGCGGCTTCAAGGCCGAGCCGCGCGGGGGGCTGAAGGTCAGCATGCGCGGCAACGAAGTCTTCAAGGTGGCAGTCAACACGCTCGGCCGAATCGTCGACGAAACGCTTGCCGCCAACCAGCTTGAAAAACACGATCTCGACTGGCTGATCCCACACCAGGCCAACCTGCGCATCATCAAGGCCACTGCCAAGAAGCTGCAGATGTCGATGGACCAGGTGGTCGTTACCGTTGACCAGCACGGCAACACCTCGGCTGCCTCGGTACCCATGGCGCTCGATGTCGCGGTTCGTTCCGGGCGCATCAAGCGCGGCGACAAACTGCTGCTCGAGGCCTTCGGCGGTGGATTTACCTGGGGATCGGCCCTGATCGCTTATTAGTCAGTCTGAACGGAATTTCTTTCAATGACCCTTTTTGCAATGACCTTTCCCGGCCAGGGATCGCAGTCGGTCGGCATGCTCGCCGAACTGGCGGCCGCCTATCCGGTCGTCGGCGAGACCTTCGAACAGGCCAGCGATGCCCTCGGTCGCGACCTCTGGAAGCTGGTCTGTGACGGCCCGGCCGAGGAGCTCAACCGCACCGAGCTGACTCAGCCGGCCCTGCTCGCTGCCGCGATTGCGGTCTGGCGCGTGTGGCGGCTCGAGGGCGGTCCGGGGCCCGAGCGCATGGCCGGCCACAGCCTGGGCGAGTATTCGGCCCTGGTCGCTGCGGAGGCGCTGGAGTTTTCCGACGCCGTCGCTGTCGTGGCCGAGCGCGGCCGGCTCATGCAGTCGGCGGTATCCGACGGAGAGGGGGCGATGGCCGCCATCCTGGGTCTCGATGATGAAGTCGTCGAAGCGATCTGCCGCGAAGCTGCCGAAGGCAGGGTCGTCGAGCCGGCCAATTACAATTCGCCCGGCCAGTTGGTCATAGCCGGCAACGCCGATGCGGTCGAGCGCGCGATTCACAAGTGCAAGGAGGCCGGAGCCAAGCGGGCCATGACGCTGCCGGTCAGCGTGCCTTCGCATTGCACACTGATGAGCCCGGCGGCCGATGCGCTCGGCGAACTGCTGGCCGAAACCCCGCTGCGGCCGCCCGCTGTGGCGGTCGTG
>CAYQJJ010000095.1:0-9790 GCA_964417745.1 uncultured Wenzhouxiangella sp. | reverse complement strand
ACGCAGTCGGCCAGGAAGTGCATCCAGGGGTGGTCGATCAGGTGAGCGAGCCATGGCCCGAAGGCGACCAGCAGCCCGGTGCTCAGCAGCAGGGTAGCGGCCAGCCAGCGCAGGCCGGGGCGATTGATGGCCGAGCGGAAGCGCAGCACCAGCAGGCCCGTGCCGAGCAATAACGGCACGGTGCCGATGCCGAATGCGATGATCATGGCGCCGGTGGCGACCGGGTCGGCCAGCAGCACCGCCGCGGCGACCACCGAATAGAGCAGGCCGCAGGGCAGCAGCCCCCACAGCAGGCCCAGGCCGAGCGCGTTGTCGAGCGATCGGACCGGAAGGAAGCGTGCGAAGACCGGCATCATGCGCCGGGTCAGGGGCGCGGCCAGCCGCCCGGCGTGGTCGCGCCAGCGCCCCGGCAGGCCGACGTACAGGCCCATCATCACGATCATCGCTCCGAGCGCGATGCGCATTACCACCGGCGCGGCGTCGGGCAGGAGCGTGGCCGGCAGCATGCCGATGGCCGTGGCAACCAGTCCGATCGCCAGGTAGCTGGTGATGCGGCCGAGATGAAAACCGGTGGCCAGCCAGGGGCGATCGCCGGGGATCTGGGCGTGCAGCATGCCGACGATGCCGCCGCACATGCCCAGGCAATGGGTCGAGCCGAACAACCCGGCCAGCAGGCCGGTCAGGAGCGCGGTTTCGGGATTCATTGCCTACAGTTTACCCACCCCGACAGAGAATCCGGTCGTGCTCGCTGGTTGCCAGGACCGGGATGTCACAATCGTCGCGCCGAATTCGTACCAGCGCCCCGAGTCCGAAACTTTTCCTGGAGACCAGACTATGCTCAACCGCCGGCCGCTACTGCCGCTCGCCCTTGTTGCCCTCACCGCCCTGTTCACCCTGCCGGCGCTTGCCGACCCGCGCACAGGTGCTGATCGGACTGGCCCGGGCGAACGATCGTCCGGCCCGGCTGTCGGTGATTTCCTGCCCGAAGGGGTTTCCCTGCCAGCATTTTCGACCACCGGCTGGAACGAGCCGGGCTACGTCGGGTTCGATGCCGGACTGCCCGGTGACCTGACCGTCATCAACCCGGACCAGCCGACCAGCATTTTTGCCGCAGCCTTTCTGGGCAATGATTTTGACCGTCACTACGGGTTGGCCAGTTCCCTCGGCGACCTCGAGCAAGATACCTTTCTGTGGATTGACACCGAGACCGGTGCCTACACCGAGCTCGGTGTGGTCGAGGGAGGGGCGGGCGACAACTGGACCAGCCTTTCCTGGGACTACACTCGCCAGACGTTGTTTGCGACCTCACCCGAGGCGCTCTACATCATCGATCCCGACGCGCTCGAGGCCACGCTGGTCGGCCCGATCGAGGGAGCGGACTTGGACGAAGATGTCACGCTGATCGCCATGGCAGTCCGCGACGACGGTCGGATGTTTGCCGTCGAGATCGAGTCCAACGTGCTGCTCGAAATCGATCCGGACAGCGGCCAGGCCGAAGTGGTCGGGGATCTCGGGGTCGACCCGACTTTTGCCCAGGACATGGACTTCGACCACCGCGACGGCACGCTGTACTGGGCCAGCTATTTCGGTGGTGGCGACAGTCGGATGAAGACCATCGATACCGAGACCGGTGAAACGACCCTGATCGGCGAGATCGAGGATGGGGCCGAGCTCAATTCCTTCACGCTGGCCATTCCCGCCTCCCTTCCGGAGGCCGTGGTCGAACCCGAGGCCATCAGCCTTCAGCTTGAGGCCGACGAGGTCCTTGAACAGCCGCTGACCATTTCGAATCAAGCAGACTCAGACCCGCTGCAATGGAGCTTGACCGATGCCGAGGCCAGCGCTGATGGTGGCGCGGCAACCGGGCATCGATTGCTCACCGACGGCTCGCCCCTGCCAGCATTTTCGACCACCGGCTGGAACGAGCCGGGCTACGTCGGGTTCGATGCCGGACTGCCCGGTGACCTGACCGTCATCAACCCGGACCAGCCGACCAGCATTTTTGCCGCAGCCTTTCTGGGCAATGATTTTGACCGTCACTACGGGTTGGCCAGTTCCCTCGGCGACCTCGAGCAAGATACCTTTCTGTGGATTGACACCGAGACCGGTGCCTACACCGAGCTCGGTGTGGTCGAGGGAGGGGCGGGCGACAACTGGACCAGCCTTTCCTGGGACTACACTCGCCAGACGTTGTTTGCGACCTCACCCGAGGCGCTCTACATCATCGATCCCGACGCGCTCGAGGCCACGCTGGTCGGCCCGATCGAGGGAGCGGACTTGGACGAAGATGTCACGCTGATCGCCATGGCAGTCCGCGACGACGGTCGGATGTTTGCCGTCGAGATCGAGTCCAACGTGCTGCTCGAAATCGATCCGGACAGCGGCCAGGCCGAAGTGGTCGGGGATCTCGGGGTCGACCCGACTTTTGCCCAGGACATGGACTTCGACCACCGCGACGGCACGCTGTACTGGGCCAGCTATTTCGGTGGTGGCGACAGTCGGATGAAGACCATCGATACCGAGACCGGTGAAACGACCCTGATCGGCGAGATCGAGGATGGGGCCGAGCTCAATTCCTTCACGCTGGCCATTCCCTGGGTGCCAGGCTGTGCGTTACCGTCGGAGATCGACTGGCTGTCCGCGGATATTCTCTCGGGGAATGTATCGCCAAAAGACAGCCAGGTCGTCACCCTGTCGATCGATACCAGCAGTCTCGAGAGCGGCCTGCACGCGGCCACGTTGTGTCTGGAGACCAGCGATCCGGCAAACGCACTCATATCCGTCCCTGTCGAGCTGGAGGTGACCGATTCACCGGAAATCTTCCGGGACCGGTTCGAGGCGAACTGATCCCGGGCTCAAGCGCCGGGTTCAGTCCGACTTGGAGGCGTCGTCCGCTTGCCCGGCGCCGTCCGGGTGCGTCGCGTCATTCTGGCGCTGCGGCTCGTCATCGTCGAGCACGTCGAGCGCCGGGGTGTCGAGGTCGTCGAACTGGTCGTTGCGTACTGCCCAGAAGAAGAAGTAGATGGCGATCGACATCAGGATCAGCGACAGCGGTATGAGTACGTAGATGATGTTCACGGGCGTGAGGCTAAAGGCGAAAGGTTCAAGGTGAAAGGTTCAAGGTTAATGGGGAAGAGGCGAGGCGTGAGGCGTGAGGCAGCGTTCAGGCGCCGGATTCACGGGCGCGGCCGAGAGCGAGTTCGCCGTCGGCAAGGGTTTCGCCTTTCGCCTTGCTCCTTTGGCCTTGTTCCTTGAACCTTTTGCTTTCAGCCCGCCCGAGGCGCTGGGCGTTGAGCACCACGACCAGGCTGGAGGCCGACATGCCGATCGCGGCCAGCCAGGGCGGTACGAAGCCGGCCGCGGCGAACGGCAGCGCGGTGATGTTGTAGGCAAACGACAGCGCCAGGTTCTGGCGCACCACCCGGCGCACCCGCGGCGCCAGGGCGAATGCCGCGCTGACCCGGGACAGGCCCTTTCCCGTCACGACAAGGTCGGCCTGGGTGCGGGCGATGTCGGCCCCTTCGGCCAGCGCCAGGGAGATGTCGGCCCCGGCAAGCACCGGCGCGTCGTTGATGCCATCGCCGACCATCGCCACGCGTCCGCCCTCGGCCTGCAGCACGCGGACCAGTTCGAGTTTGTCGCCGGGGCTGCATTCGGCGTGGTAATGGTCGAGCCCCAGCTGCCTGGCGATGCGCTCGACGTTCTCGCGGCGGTCGCCGGAGGCCAGCAGGACGTTCAGCCCACGCGCCTGCAGGCCGGCAACGAGCGCCTCGGCGCCTTCGCGCAGCGGGCTGTCGATGCGGAACCAGGCCAGCAGCCGGGTTCGGTTGACCAGCGCCACCCACTGGCCGTCACCGGGTTCGAGCGGCGCCTGGCCCAGCCAGTCGGCCAGGTAGCCCGGCTTGCCGAGCCGGTAGTCGACACCCTCGATGCGTCCGCAAACGCCCTGCGCAGTGACCGCTTCCGGATCCTCGACGCTGCCACCGTCATCGAAGGAGGCGAAAGCCGTCGCGATCGGGTGGCGGCTGACACGCTCCAGCCGCGCCGCGATACGACGGGCTTGGGCGAGTGGCAGGTCGCCGGGGGTGTGGATATCTGCGATCTGCATGTCCGGCCGGGTCAGGGTGCCGGTCTTGTCGAGCACCACGTGGGTGATGCCGGGCATCTTCTCGAGCGTATCAGGATGATTGATCAGCACCCCGAGCCGGGCAAAGCCCCGGGCGGCCGCCGCCAGCGCCACCGGGGTGCCCAGCGCCAGGGCGCAGGGGCAGGAAACGACCAGCACCGCCAGCACCACCGGCAGCGCCATGGCCGGGTCGATCTGCCACCAGACCAGCCCGGAGACCGTGGCGCCGGTGAGCACGAAGGCCACGAACCAGGCCGCCAGACGGTCGGCCATCATGGCCAGGCGCGGCTTGTGGGCGCGCGCCTGGTCGAGCATGCGCACGATGCCCGACAGGGTCGTCGACTGGCCCGTTTCCTCGATTTCGAGCGTCACCTGCCCCTCGCGCACCAGCGAGCCGGCAAGGATCCGGTCGCCCTCGACCCGACGCCGGGGGATCGATTCGCCCGACAACAGGGATTCGTCGACCATCACCGAGCCCGATTGGATCTGCCCGTCGGCCGGGATGGTCTCGCCCGGGCTGACCTGGACCCGGTCGCCGGCGACGAGTTCGATCAGCGCCACCGCCTCGACGCCCGAGTCGGTCAGCCGCCTGGCCTGGGCCGGCAGCGAGCGGGCCAGCGCCGAATGCAGCTGGCCGGCGTTCTGGCGCGCGACCAGCACGGCATAGCGGCCCAGCAGCAAAAAGAAGATAAACATCACCACCGAGTCGAAATACACCGCTCCGCTGCCGAACAGGGTGATGAACACGCTTGAAAACAGCGCCAGCAGCATGGCCGCGGCGACCGGCACATCCATGCCGATGCGGCCCTGGATGAGCGTGCGCCAGGCCGACTTGTAAAACAGCTGGCCCGAATACAGGCAGACCGGCACGGCCACGATCATCGAGATGAGCAGGAAGAAGCGCTCGGATTGGGGGTCCATGCCCTGCCAGGCACCGATGTACTTGGCCAGCGCGTAGCTCATCACCTGCATCATGCCGAGCCCGGCGACGACGATGTACTTGAGCATCTCGCGCCGTTCGGCCTGGTTGCGCGCCATGCCCGCCTCGGGCGAGTCGAGGTGGGGGCGGTAACCCAGCGAGGCCATGCGCGCGGCGATTTCGCTCAACGCGCTGCGTTCCGGGTCGAAGCTCAGATGGGCGCGGCCGTCGTTGACATCGACCCGGACCTCGGCGACCCCGGGCAGCGCGCCGATGAAGCGATGCAGCAGCCAGGCGCAGGCCGCGCAGTGGACGTTTTCCAGCACCAGGGTCAAATGGTAGTGCCCCTGGCAGTCGGCGCGTGCGTAGTGATCGAGCAGGGCGGTGCGGTCCCAGGCGATGTAGTCGTCGCGGCTGGTCGCGGCCTGATCGGGCCGCTCGGGCAGGGCGTCGCGAAAGTCGTAGTAGCGCGTCAGGCCGGCCTGGTCGATCAGGCGGGCGACAGTCTGACAGCCGTGGCAGCAAAGCTCGCGCGATGCACCGGCGATTTCGGCCTGGATCTCGACGCCCTCGGGGATCGCCTCGCCACAGTGCCAGCAGCCGCCGTTGGCATCGCGCGACGAGGTATTCACAGTCGCTTGGGCGCCAGTTCGGCGCCACCCGATCCGGACTCGTCGAGGCGCCCGGCCAGCCACCAGGTCTGCGGCAGGTCGCCAATGACAATGCGCGAGCGCTCGTGCGGCACCTCGCCGAGGCTGCCGGTATAGTCTCCGTTGTCGCCGCGGGTGAGCATGGCGATCGCATCCCGGTCGGCGACGAGCGGGTGCTCGAACTGCACCAGGAGCTGCTCGGGCAGCGCGCCGGCATCCAGGGCGCTCATCTCGACGCGGATGTCGTGGCCGTCGACGCGCAGCCGGCCGGTCAGGCCGAGCTCGCGCGCCTGCGCAGTGCGCGCGCCGACGTCGGTCAGGCCACGTCCGAGCTGCTCGAACTCGCCGCGGACCAGGTCCGGCGGGTTGGAAAGGCCGATGAATGCCAGCGTCGATCCGGCGACCACGCCCAGCCCGGTGATCGAGATCAGGATGAACGGCCAGGGCTCCTTGTACCAGGGTTTCGAATCGTTGTCGTTCATGCTCGGCTCAGTCCGGATTGCGGGGAATGAAAAAGCGGGTCTCGACGCTTTGCGTGTGCCCGGTTTCGGCGTCGGTGATGGTGATGGTCATGGGCTGCATGCCGGGGTCTTCGGCGGTCAGCGGTACGGCCACGGTCAGCGGTACATCCATCGTTTCACCGGGTTGGACGTTCTGGTTGCGGGTCGGTTCGACCACGCTGATTCCGGGCAGTCCGTCCGAGCCTACCGACAGCACCATCGTTTGATCGCTGCGGTTGGTCAGCTTCAGGCTGTAGGAGTTTTCCAGATTTTCGCCGGCGACCCGGTACAGCGCGGTGCGATCGCGCAGAACATCGACGATGAGCGGATCGCGCCCGATGAGGATCGTGCCGACCAGCGCGGCCAGGGCGAGCAGGGCGGCCAGGTAGAGAAAGATTCTCGGCCGCAGGATCCGCGTCGGTTTGCCCTGAACGGCATTTTCGGTGGTGTAGCGGATCAGTCCGCGCGGATAGTCCATCCGATCCATGACATCGTCGCAGACGTCGATGCAGGCCGCGCAGGCGATGCACTCGATCTGCAGGCCGTCGCGAATGTCGATGCCGGTCGGGCAGACCTGCACGCAGGCATTGCAATCGATGCAGTCACCGAGGCCGAGCGCTCGATGATCGACATCGCGGCGTCGACTGCCGCGCGGCTCGCCGCGCGCCGGGTCGTAGGAGATGACCAGGCTGTCGTCGTCGAACATGGCGGACTGAAAGCGCGCATACGGGCACATGTATTTGCAGACCTGCTCGCGCAGGTAACCGGCGTTGCCGTACGTGGCGAAGGCGTAGAACAGCAGCCAGAAGGTTTCCCAGCCGCCGAGCTGGAACGAGGGCACCCGGGGTGCGAGATCGCGGATCGGCACGAAAAAGCCCACGAAGGTCAGGCCGGTCCACAGCGCGAAGGTGATCCACAGGAACTGCTTGGCGGACTTGCGAGCGAGCTTTTCGCGCGTCCAGGGCCCCTTGTCGAGCTTGATGCGCTTGTTGCGCCGGCCTTCGGTGACCCGCTCCATCCACAGAAATACCTCGGTCCAGACCGTCTGCGGGCAGGCGTAGCCGCACCACAACCGGCCGGCCAGTGCGGTGAAGAAGAACAGGCTCAGCGCGGCCATGGCCAGCAGCAGCGACAGGATGAACAGATCCTGCGGCCAGAGCGTGATGCCGAAGAAGTGGAACTGGCGGTTGACCAGGTCGAACAGCACGATCTGCTGGCCGCCGACGTTGATCCAGGGCAGCACGTAGTACAGCCCGAGCAGCACCCAGGCGGCGATCACCCGCAGGCGCGAAAAGCGCCCGCTGGTCTCGCGCGGGTAGACCTTCGGCGACTTGACGTAAAGCGGGATGGATTCGGATGCAGGTTGGCTCATGGTCGCCGGTTTCAGCTCAAGGCTTGCGGAGGTCGTGGAACCGGCCACTCGGGCGCAGCAGGATCCAGGTGAACAGGCTCGACGATGCTGTCGCCAGCCAGAACATGAAAAAGGCGATCGTGTAGCCGCCCATGCGGGTGATTTCCAGGTCCGGGAAGGTCATGTCGCGCAGCAGAAGCGGATCGATGACGATGAAAAAAACGATGGTCGCGACCGCGGCGGCGAAGAAGGACGGCCACAGGATGGCACCGAGTCGCTGCACCAGCGGGCGCGGCGGCGGATCGCCGGGATCCGCCGCCTTCGGGTGGCCCGGATGCTCACTCATCGCGTGCGCCGTTCGAATCCTCGCCCAGGCTCAGGACATAGGCCGTCACGAAGCGCGAGCGGGTCTCGCCGATCAGGTCCTTCTGCGCCGGCATCACGCCGGACCGACCTTCGCGAATGGTGCGCTTGATCGCATCCAGGTTGCCGCCATAGATGAATTCACCGGCGGTCAGGTCCGGGGCGCCCATCATCGGGTTGCCGGCGCCGTCGGGGCCGTGGCAGGCCGCGCAGACCTGCTGGTAGTGGCGTCGACCGGCGGCCGCCAGGGTCGAGTCGACCGACTGGCCGGCCAGTTGCTGAACGTAGACGGCGGTGCGTGTCACGCCCTCTTCGCCCAGGGCGTCGCCGAAGCCCGGCATGACGGCCTGGCGACCCTCGTAGATACTGGTGAAGACCTGCTCGGGGTCGCCGCCCCAGATCCAGTGGTCGTTGGTCAGGTTCGGGTAACCGCGAGAACCCCGGGCATCCGAGCCGTGGCAGGTCGAGCAGTTGTGGGCGAACAGGTTGCGCCCGACCCGCAGCGCTTCGGGGTGCCCGGCCAGCGCCTCGAGTGGCTGCTCGGCCAGTTCGCCGAAGCGCTCCTCGAACTCGCGGTCGGCGCGCTCGCGCTCTTCCCAGTACTGGCCTTCCGAGGTCCAGCCAAGGACGCCGGCGAAGTTGCCCAGCCCGGGGTAGAAGACCAGGTAGGCCAGCGACCAGATCACCGTGCCGTAGAACAGCCACAGCCACCAGCGCGGCATCGGGTTGTTGAGCTCGGTCAGGTCCTCGTCCCAGACATGACCGGTGGTTTCCTCACCGTCTTTGTTGGTACCCGAGGAAACGCGCGCCCGGCCGGTGGCGATGAACAGCCAAACCATCGCGGCGATGAAGCCGAGCGTGATGATGACCACGAACCAGTGCCAGAAAGCACTCATGATGACTCCTCCTTGTTGTCCTGCTGCTGCTCCCGGTCGGCCTCGTCGAGGGGCAGGTGAGCCTGTTCGTCGAAGTCCTTCTTGTCCTTGATGACAAACACCCAGATGGTGATTCCGATGAAGGCAAGCATCGCGAACAGCGTGACCAGCCCGGCGCTCACGTTTCGTCTCCCGTCGAGTTGGCCCCGTGCTGGCCGGTCCACTCCGTGCCCAGCCCCTGCAGGTAGGCGATCAGGGCCTCGAGTTCGGTCACGCCGCGCACTTCGGCTGCGGCATTGTCGATCTGCTCGTCGGTATACGGATGACCCAGGCGCCGGAGCGCGCGCATCCGGCGCTCGATCGCGCTACCGTTGACCATGCGCTCGGCCAGCCAGGGGTAGGCGGGCATGTTCGACTCAGGCACCACCGCGCGCGGGTCGATCATGTGCAGCTCGTGCCAGGCGTCGCTGTAGACGCCGCCGACCCGTGCCAGGTCCGGACCGGTTCGCTTCGAGCCCCACTGGAAAGGGTGGTCGTAGACGAACTCACCGGCGACCGAGTAATGCCCGTAGCGTTCGGTCTCGTCGCGGAACGGCCGGATCTGCTGGCTGTGGCAGTTGTAGCAGCCCTCGGAGACGTAGACGTCGCGGCCGGCCAGGCGAACCGCGCTGTAGGGTTCCACGCCCTCGGCCGGCTCGACGATCGCGCCCTTGAACATCAGCGGGACGATCTGTACCAGCCCGCCGAAGCTGATGGCCACGATGATCAGCACCGCCAGCAGCGCGGTGTTTTTCTCGATTTTGTCATGCAACATGGCTTGGACTCCTTCAGGCGTGGGCCGGCTGGGCGATCGGTACGGCCTCGGTACGGCGGCCGGCCATCTGCCAGGTCTTGTAGAGGTTGTAGACCATCAGGAACATGCCGGCGGTGAAAATCATCCCGCCGAGCAGCCGCAGGCCGTAGTACGGGTAGGTGAACTGCAGCACCTCGATGAAGGTGTAGGTCA
>CAYQJJ010000094.1:0-9802 GCA_964417745.1 uncultured Wenzhouxiangella sp. | reverse complement strand
CCCCCCCGCCCCCCCTCAACTCCCGCCCGCGGTCCGGGCGTTAACCCGCCGGCCCCACCCCCCCCCCCCAACACCACCCGGTGCTCCTCCCATCTTCCCGGTGCCACTCCCACGCCCCAAGTTGGCCTTCCGAGAACAGGCGCGGAGGCTCGCAATGGCATGGGAGCCAACGCGTTCCGCCGGTCTCCTTGGGCCTTTCACCTTTCACCTTGAACCTTCCCTCTTTCACCCCCGGCTTGCAACCAGCAGCTTGTCGATCAGGGCATCGAGGGTGCGGCGTTCTTCGTCGCTCAGGGCTTCGAGTATTTCGCGCTCGAAGGCCAGTGCGGCCGGGACGATGGCGTCGTAGACCTCGTGACCCTGCGGGCTCAAGTAGAGATGTTTGGCGCGCCGGTCGGCGTCGCTGTCGTGGCGCTGGATGCGGCCGGCTTCGATCAGCCGGCGTACTGCCCGGCTGACAGCGACCTTGTCCATCCCCGAGCGCTCGGTGACCTCGGTGGCCGACAGGCCCGGATAACGCCCGAGAAGGGCGATCACCCGCCATTCGGTCACGCTGAGCCCGAAGCGCTGCTCGTAGGTCCGGGCAATCCCCTGGCTGACCTGGTTGGCCAGCAGCGAGAGACGATACGGCAGGAAGCGCTCCAGCTCGAGCATGAACCCCGGACATCCTTGAAATTGGTTTCAAATGTAACTAATATCGGTCGGAGCATCAAGCTGAAACATTCGCCGATCTGGGTTTGTCTGAAATGTTGAGTACCGGGTGGGCTGATCGGCCCCAGCCCGATCAACCGTCAGGAGAGTGACATGAGCGAACAACACCCCAACCCGCTGGGCGTCCAGCAATTCGAATTCATCGAGTACGCCGCACCCGATGCCGGTGTGCTTCACGAACTGTTCAAGAACCTCGGCTTTACCGAAGTTGCCCGCCACAAGAGCCAGCCGGTCACGCTGTACCGGCAGGGCGGCATCAACTTCCTGGTCAACGAGACCCCCGACTCCTTCGCCAGCGAGTTCGTCGCCGAGCACGGCCCCTGCTGCACCGGATTCGCGATGCGCGTGGCCGATGCCAACAAGGCCTTCGAGACCGCCAAATCCAAGGGCGCCAATGACGTTTCCGGAAAAGCCGACACCCTGCCGCTGGACTGCCCGCGGATCTCGGGCATCGGCGGCAGCGTGTTGTACCTGACCGAAGGCATCGAGGATATCGAAAAGCATTTCGATTTCCTGCCTGGCGTCGATCCCAATCCGAAGGGTGCCGGCCTGACCTTCATCGACCATCTGACCCACAACGTCCAGGATGGCAACATGGCCACCTGGTCGAGCTTCTACGAAGATATTTTCAACTTCTACCAGGTCAAGTACTTCGACATCAAGGGCCAGCAGACCGGCCTGCGCTCCAAGGCCATGACCGCGCCGAACGGCAACATCTCGATTCCGATCAACGAGTCGAGCGACCCCAAGAGCCAGATCAACGAGTACCTGAACGAATACAAGGGCGAAGGGGTTCAGCACATCGCGCTCTACAGCGACAATATCTATGAGTCGGTCGAAGCGCTGCGCGCCAACGGAGTGGCGTTCCTCAACACCCCGGATACCTATTTCGACGTCATCGACGAGCGCATCCCGAACCACGGCGAAGACCTCGAGCGCATGCGTAAAAACAAGATCCTCATCGACGCCGACCAGAACGACCCCGGCAAGCAGCTGCTGCAGATCTTCACCCAGACCAACATCGGCCCGATCTTTTTCGAGATCATCCAGCGCAAGGGCAACGACGGCTTTGGTGAAGGCAACTTCCAGGCCCTGTTCGAGGCCATCGAACGCGATCAGGAAGCGCGGGGTGTGCTGTGAAGCACTGGATCACGCACCCCCGGGTTGAAGGCACGACCTCGCGGCAGGCGCACGCCGACCTGCCCGAGGGTACCTGCGAGCGCGAGCTGGGCAAGGAAGGCTTCTTCGGCCCGGCCACCCACATGTACCACCAGAACCCGCCAACCGGCTGGATCGATTTCGAGGGCCCGCTGCAGCCGCGCGCATTCGACACCAACCACCTCCAGGGCAACGATCGCAACACGCCCTGGCAGGCCCAGCAGCTCATGCACAACGCCAACACCCGGATCCGCTGCTGGCACGCCAGCGGCACGATGGATCACCTGGTGCGCAACTCCGACGGCGACGAGCTGCTGTTCATCCACGACGGCGCCGGCGACCTGTACTGCGACTACGGCCACCTCGAGTTCCGCGACGGCGACTACATCGTCCTGCCGCGCGGCACGATGTGGCGCATCGAGTCCGACAAGCCGGTCAGCCTGCTGCTGATCGAGGCGACCAACGGCAGCTACATGCTGCCCGACAAGGGCATGCTGGGCCCGCACGCGATCTTCGACCCGGCCATGCTCGACACCCCGGCCATCGACGACGCCTTCCGCGCCCAGCAGGGCGAGGCGACCTGGCAGGTGGCGGTCAAGCGGCGCAACCGGATTTCGACAATCACCTACCCGTTCAACCCGCTCGACGCGGTGGGCTGGAAGGGCGACCTGACGCCGGTGCGCATCAACTGGCGCGACATCCGCCCGCTGATGAGCCATCGCTATCACCTGCCACCGTCGGCACACACCACTTTCGTGGCCGACCGGTTCGTCATCTGCACCTTCGTACCGCGCCCGTTCGAGTCCGACCCGGGCGCACTCAAGGTGCCGTTCTTCCACAACAACGACGACTTCGACGAGCTCATCTTCTACCACGCCGGCAACTTCTTCTCGCGCGACAACATTCACCCGGGCATGATGACCCTGCACCCCTGCGGCTTCACCCACGGCCCACACCCGAAGGCCCTGAAAAACGCCTTCAAGCCCAAGGCCGAAGCCACCGAGGAAGTCGCAGTAATGATCGACACCCGCGACGCGCTGGAAGTCACCGACGACGCCGAGAAAATCGAATGGAAGGAATACGTCGACAGCTGGAAGGGATGAAGGAACAAGGAACAAGGAACAAGGAACAAGGTTAAAGGAAAAGGTGCAGGACAACCCTGAACCCTGAACCCTGAACCCTTGTACCTTGATCCTTGATCCTTGATCCTTGTACCTTGTTCCTTGTTCCTTGTTTTATAAACCACCCCCGAGCCTGATTACCCATGAAACTAGCCACACTCAAAGAAGGCGGCCGCGACGGGACGCTGATCGTTGTCAGCCGTGACCTGCGCCGCGCCGTGAAAGCCAATCACATCGCACCGACCCTGCAGCAGGCGCTCGACAACTGGGACGCGAGCGCGCCCCGGCTCAATGCGCTGTTCGACCAGCTCCAGGACGGCGGTGCCGATGCGGCCTTCGACCTCGATCCGGCCGCGCTGGCCGCGCCGCTGCCGCGCTGCCTGCAGTTTGTCGACGGCAGCGCCTACCTGCCGCACGTCGAGCGCGTGCGCAAGGCGCGCGGCGCCGAGGTGCCCGAGAGTTTCTTCACCGACCCGCTGATGTACCAGGCCGTCTCCGACGGCATGCTCGGCCCGCTCGAACCGATCGCCATGGGCTCGACCGAATGGGGCATCGACTTCGAATCCGAAATCGGGGTCATCACCGATGATGTCGCCATGGGCGCAAGCGCGGCCGAGTGCGCCGAGCATATCCAGCTCATCACCATTCTCAACGACGTCTCGCTGAGAAACCTCATCCCCGCCGAACTCGGCAAGGGCTTCGGTTTCCTGCAGTCCAAGCCACGCTCGGCGCTGGCACCGGTGGCCGTCACTCCAGACGAGCTCGGCGATGCCTGGCGCGACGAGAAGCTGCACCTGCCGCTGCTCACCCACTACAACGGCGAGCTGTTCGGCGAACCCGAAGCCGGGGAAGACATGCAATTCTCGTTTGCCGAGCTGCTGGCGCATGCGGCCAAGACGCGCCCGCTGGCGGCCGGTACGCTGCTGGGCTCGGGCACCATCGCCAACCAGGACACCTCCCGCGGTGCCTCCTGCCTGGCTGAAAAACGCATGCTCGAGATCATCGCCAACGGCAAGCCCGAGACCCCGTTCATGCAGTTCGGCGACCGGGTGCGCATCGAGATGAAGACGCGCGAGGGCGAGTCCATCTTCGGCGCGATCGACCAGGAGGTGGTGGCCTACCAGCGATGATCCAGTCCAAGCCTCCGGTCCTGTATACCTACTGGCGCTCCTCGGCAAGCTACCGGGTGCGCATGGCGCTCAACCTCAAGGGGATCGACTACCAGACGGTACCGGTCCACCTGGTCCGAGATGGCGGCCAGCAGCACGCGCCGGAGTATGCCGAGCGCAACCCGCAGCGGCTGGTTCCCGCCCTGACCATTGACGGCATCACGCTGACCCAGTCGCTGGCCATGCTCGAGTACCTCGACGAGACCGTGCCCGAGCCAGCGCTGTTGCCCGCCGATGCCGCCGGCAGAGCCCGGGTCCGCGCCCTGGCCCAGGCAATTGCCAGCGACATCCACCCGCTCAACAATCTGCGTGTCCTGAAATACCTGACCGGCCCGGCCGGTCTGGATGATGAAGCCAAAATGGCCTGGTACCGGCACTGGACCGAGACCGGCCTGGCAGCCGTCGAAGCCATGCTGGCCGGCCACTCCGGCACTGGCGAGTTCTGCCACGGCGACCGCCCGGGCCTGGCCGACTGCTGCCTGCTGCCGCAGGTCTACAATGCCCGGCGCTTCGAATGCCGCCTCGACGGACTTGACCACATCGAGCGGATTTGCGCTAACCTTGAGCGAATCGAGGCGGTCCGCGAGGCCGCGCCGGAAAACCAGCCCGACGCCGAATGAAACCCGCGGCGTCGAATTCCTGTCGGACAACCAGAGATCGAAGACGATGAAGCGGTTGACCCAATCAAGCCTGTACCTTGCCGCGCTGCTACTGATAGCCGCCTGCGCCACCACCCCACCGGACCCGCGCATTCTCGACAACGCCCGCTCGGCGATCGAGCAGGCCGAGCGCGCCGGAGCGAGCGACTACGCGCCGCTGGAGCTGCGTTTCGCACGCGAACGGCTCGAAGCGGCCGAGTTCGAGCTCGACAACGACAACCGCGACGCCAGCCGGCGGCGTGCCGACGAAGCCGAAATCGAGGCCCAGCTGGCACTGGCGCGCACCCGTGCCGCGCTGGCGCGCGCCGAGCTGGCCGACAAGGAAAGCGCCCTCGAAGAACTGCGAACCGACCTGGTCGAAGCCTTCGGCGAGGAGGTTCTGGAATGAAGACAAGAATGCTCATGCTGGCCGCAATGGCCTCCCTGCTGGCCGCCTGCGTGGCCCAGCCGCGCGACGACGCGAGCCTGGCCAACCTGCGCGCCGATCTCGAGGAGTTCCGCGCCGACCAGTCCCTGTCCGAGCGCGTTCCGCTGGCCCTGGCCGATGCCGAGCGCGCGGTGCGCCAGGCCGGCGCCGAGGGCCTGGATGACAGCGAATACCAGCACCGGCTGCTGCTGGCCGAAAAGCGTCTCGAAATCGCCCGGGCCGAAGCTTTCAGAGCCCGGGCACGCGAGCGCATCGACGAGGTCGAACAGCAACGTTCCCAGCTGCTGGTGCGCGCCAGCCGGCTGGAGGTCCGCCAGGCCCGCCGCGAGGCCGAGCAGGCACGCATGCTCAGCGCGGCGACGCTGGAAGAGATCGAGCGCACCCGCCGCGATGCCGTCAGCGCCGAGGAGAGCCGGGAGGAAGCCGCCCGCCGCGAGCGCGAAGCGCGCGAGGAAGCCGCGGCAGCCCGCGAGCTGGCCGAGGCCCAGGCCAGCGAAATCGAACTGGCGCGCCGCGAGGCCGAGCTGGCCACCGAGGCCGCCGACTCCCTGCGTCGTCGCCTCGAACTGCTTGAACTGCGCCAGACCGACCGCGGCGTGGTCGTTACCCTCGGCGACGTGCTGTTCGAAACCGGCCAGACCGAGCTGGCCCCGGATGCACGCGCCAACCTCGAGGACGTCGTCGAACTGCTCCAGACCGAGCCCGACAAACGCATCCGCATCGAAGGGCATACCGACTCCACCGGCCCGGCCAGCGTCAACGAGCGCATCTCGCTCGAGCGCGCCGAGGCAGTACGCGACGAGCTCGCTGCCATGGGCATCGACAGCGGACGCATCACCGCCATCGGCATGGGCGAGGATTACCCGATCGCCAACAACGACACCGCCGACGGGCGCAGCCAGAACCGGCGCGTCGACGTCATCCTGCTCGATGACACTTGATCTCGCAGAGACAAGTCACTATAACTTTCCTATGGCCGCGTTCAGCATCGAGTCCACAGCGCCTTTCACCTCCCTCGGTTGCCGCGGCAGCCTGACCCGGCCGATGCCTCCACAAACCTCCGAATCTCGCGCCCGAACGCTGCTACAGCAGCGCTCGCGCGCGCTCTGCCGGCGGCCGCTGCTGCGGCCGTCCTCCACGGAAACCTGAACAGGAGATTGCCCATGTTCGAAAACCGCAAGGATCAGCTCGATAGTCTGCTCAAGGACAACGACGATTTTCGACGCCTCTACAGCCAGCACCAGCAGCTCGAAAAGCGCGTCGTAGCGGCTGAAAACGGCACCGCCCCGATGGAAGACCTGGCCTTGAACCAGCTCAAGCGCGAAAAGCTCAAGGCCAAGGACCAGCTCAACCGAATCATGGACGCCGGGCACGCTGCCTGAAACGCCTCGGACCCGGTTTTGGAATACCACGATACCGCCCGGCCCTGCCGGGCGGTTGTCGTTTCACCCCCTTCAGACCTTGCCCGGATTGGCCAACTCGGCTAAGGTGGCGGGCCGCCAATTTCACATGTATCGACGCCCATGCCCGCCTACGCCAACGCCCTCGAACTCATCGGTAACACCCCCATCGTCAAGGTCAATCACCTCGATACCGGCCCCTGCGAGCTGTATTTGAAGCTCGAGAGCCAGAACCCCGCTGGTTCGATCAAGGACCGCATCGCGCTGAAGATGATCGAGGAAGCCGAAAAACGCGGCGATCTCAAGCCCGGCGCGACGATTGTCGAAGGCACGGCCGGCAACACCGGGCTCGGCCTGGCGCTGGTCGCCGCCCAGAAGGGCTACCGGCTGATCCTGGTCATCCCCGACAAGATGAGCCGCGAGAAGATCTCCAACGTCAAGGCGATGGGCGCCGAGGTCATCATCACCCGCTCCGACGTCGGCAAGGGCCATCCGGAGTATTACCAGGACCTGGCCGCCACGATCGCCGAAAAGACCGAGAACAGCTATTTCATCAACCAGTTCGCCAACCCGGACAACCCGCTGGCCCACGAGACCGGCCTGGGCCCGGAAATGCTCGAACAGATGGACGGCGACCTGGACGCCGTGGTCGTTGGCGTCGGCTCCAGCGGCACCATCACCGGGCTGTCGCGCTACTTCGCCACCGCCGCCCCGGACCTCGAACTGGTGCTGGCCGATCCGGAAGGCTCGATTCTGGCCGAGTACATTGCCACCGGCAACGTTCCGAAAGATGCCGGCGGCTGGTTGGTCGAGGGCATCGGCGAGGACTTCCTGCCCTCGATCAGCGACTTCTCGCGCGTGCGTACCGCCTACAGCATCCCGGACAAGGAAAGCTTCATCACCGCGCGCGAGCTGCTCAAGCGCGAGGGGCTTCTGGGCGGGTCATCGACCGGCACCCTGGTAGCTTCGGCGCTGCGCTACTGCCGTGCGCAGACCGAGCCAAAGCGGGTTCTCTCCCTGGTCTGCGATACCGGCAACAAGTACCTGTCCAAGGTCTACAACGACTACTGGATGCGCGAACAGGGCTTTCTCGGCGACGACGGCCACGGCGACCTGCGCGACCTGATCGCCCGCCCGGTCGAGAGCCACGACGCGATTACCGTTGGCGCCGACGAGCCACTGTCGAACGCCTACAAGCGCATGAAGCTCTACGACGTCTCCCAGCTGCCGGTCGTCGAGAACGACAAGATCGCCGGCATCATCGACGAATCCGACATTCTGATGGCCGTCTACGACGATGACGCGCGCTTTCGCGACAAGGTCTCGGACGCCATGGTTACCGAGCTCGAGTCGATCCAGTACACCGCCTCCTTCGACGAATTGCTGCCGATCTTCAACCGCGACCTGGTCGCGATTGTCATGGATGGCAACCAGTTCCTGGGCCTGATCACGCGCGTCGACCTGCTCAACTACCTGCGCCGCCGCGCCGATCGGCAATAGCTGGAAAGGCTTGCTATCATGCCGGCTTCGCCCGACCGACCCAACCCGTGACGCGAGCACCGAATCACCGTGACTGAACAAGCCTCCCCGGCCGACGAGACGGCCCAGACGCGCAACTGGTTCACCCGCTTTCTCGATACCGTCGAGTGGCTCGGCAATCTGCTGCCCCACCCGGTCACGCTGTTCGCCCTGCTGGCTACCGGCATGGTGTTCCTGTCCGGCCTGTTCGGCTGGCTGGGCGTGTCGGTCACCGACCCGCGGCCGGACGTGCCCGAGGGCACCACCATCGAGGCGGTCAGCCTGCTCAACGCCGAGGGACTGCGCATGATCCTCGGCAACCTGGTCGACAACTTCGTCAACTTCGCGCCGCTGGGCGTGGTGCTGGTGGCCATGCTCGGCGTCGGCGTGGCCGAGAAATCCGGCCTGCTGTCGGCCATGGTGCGCGGCATCGTGCTCAACGCACCCAAGCACCTGGTCACCGTGGCCGTGGTTTTCGCCGGCGTGCTGTCCAACACCGCCTCGGAGATGGGCTACGTGGTGCTGGTGCCGCTGGCCGGGGCGATCTTCCTGGCACTCGACCGCCACCCCCTGGCCGGCATGGCCGCCGCGTTCGCCGGTGTGTCGGGCGGCTACAGCGCCAACCTGCTGCTGGGCACCATCGACCCGCTACTGGCCGGCATCACCCAGGAGGCCGCCCAGCTCATCGATCCCGACTACGAGGTCTACGCCACCGCCAACTGGTATTTCATGATCGTCTCGACGTTCATGATCACCGCCGTGGGCTCGCTGGTGACGATCTTCATCGTCGAGCCCAAGCTCGGTGCCTACGACGACTCGCGTGCCGACCCGACCGTGGTCGACGACAACAAGATGACGCCGCTGACCGGCAACGAGAAACGCGGCCTGGTCGCCGCCGGACTCGGCGTGCTCGGCGTCGGGGCGCTGATCGTGATGCTGGTGGCCCCGGAATCCGGCGTGCTGCGCGACCCGGATGCCGTCGGCGAAGGGTTCCTGGCCTCCAGCGGGCCGTTCTTCAGCTCGATCGTGGCCTGGATCTTCGTGTTCTTCCTGGTCACCGGCTTCGCCTACGGCAAGGTCGTGGGCACCATGAAAAACGACCGCGACGTGATCGACGGCATGGCCTCGGCAATCGCCACGCTCGGCCTGTACGTGGTGCTGGTGTTCTTCGCCGCGCAGTTCGTGGCCTTCTTCGGCTGGACCAACCTCGGTCTGATCACCGCCATCGCCGGCGCGGATTTCCTGCAGGCCATCGGCCTGACCGGGCCGATCGTGTTTTTGTTCTTCATCATGATGTGCGGGCTGGTCAACCTGTCGCTCGGCTCGGCCTCGGCCCAGTGGGCGGTCACCGCGCCCATCTTCGTGCCGATGCTGATGTTCATCGGCTACTCGCCCGAAGTCATCCAGGGCGCCTACCGGATCGGCGATTCGACCACCAACATCATCACCCCGATGATGAGCTACTTCGGTCTGATCCTGGCCTGGGCCACCCGCTATGACAAGAACTTCGGCATCGGCACCCTGATCGCCACCATGCTGCCCTACTCGATCTTCTACTTCATCTTCTGGGTGGCATTGTTCTTCCTGTGGGTGTTCGGGCTGGGCATGCCGGTCGGACCGGGATCGCCAACCTTTTATT
>CAYQJJ010000093.1:0-9955 GCA_964417745.1 uncultured Wenzhouxiangella sp. | reverse complement strand
GACCTTGTGCCGCCCTCCGGAAGCCGGGTCGGCGCTGGAAGCGGCAAACGACAGGCAGGTATCGCCGATGAAGTCCAGCCCGTCGAGCTTGCGGTAGCGCTCGGCGACAAACGCGCCGGAGCGATAGTGCAGGAAGGCCGGATCGGTATGCCGGGTCAGGCGGCCGACCAGGGCGTTGCCCTCGTGGCCGGAAGAACCGATGGTGTAGAAAACCTTGTTTTCCAGGCGCTTGACCCGGGCCATCAGGTCGAGCTGGCGCGAGACCATCTGGCTGTCGAACAGCTCGAGCAGATCGGTATCGGCGATGCCCGGTCGATCGGTCGCGCTCACGCGGCCTTCGGCAAGCGCACCCAGCCGACTCAGAAATGCTTCATCGACGATTTCGGCACGGTTGACCTGACGCGCCGCAGAACCCTGACTCATCCCCGAAGACCTCGCTAAAAGGCGTTGTGCCCGGTCAGCTCACGCCCGACAACCAGCTGGTGCACCGTCTCGGTTCCCTCGTAGGTGATTACCGATTCCAGGTTCAGCGCGTGGCGGATGGCCCCGTATTCGAGCGTGATCCCCGAACCACCGAGCAGATCGCGGCAATCCCGCGCGATATCGAGCGCCATGCGCACGTTGTTCCACTTGGCCAGGGAAATCTGGGTCGGGTGGATGCGGCCCTCATCCTTCAGGCGCCCCAGGCGCAGGCTCATGAGCTGGGCCTGGGTGATGCGCCGCGCCATGTCGGCCAGCCGCAGCTGGACCGCCTGGGTGGCCGACAGCGGGCGTTTGAACATCTCGCGCTCGCCGGTATAGTCCAGCACCTCGCGCAGGCAGGCCATGGCCGAGCCGATCGGCCCCCAGGTGATGCCGTAGCGCGCCTGACTGAGGCAGGAAAGCGGCCCCTTGAGCCCGCTCACGTTGGGCAGGCGATTGGCCTCGGGTACGCGCACGTTGTCAAAATACAGCTCGGAGGTCACCGAAGCGCGCAGCGACATCTTGGCGTGGATATCGCGCGCTTCGAAGCCCTTGAAATCCTTCTCCACGATAAAGCCCTGGATCCCGTCATCGGTGCGCGCCCAGACGATCGCCAGATCGGCAATCGAGCCGTTGGTGATCCACATCTTGGCGCCGTTGAGAATCCAGTCGTCGCCGTCGCGGCGGGCGTGAGTCTTCATGTTGCCCGGGTCCGAGCCGCCGTGCGGCTCGGTCAGCCCGAAGCAGCCAATCGCCCGGCCGGCGGCCATTTCGGGCAGCCAGCGCTCTTTCTGTTCCTCCGAGCCGAAGGCATGGATCGGGTACATGCACAGCGAAGACTGCACCGACACGAAGCTGCGCAGCCCCGAATCGCAGCGCTCGAGCTCCTGGCAGATGAGCCCGTAGCTGACCGCGTTGAGCCCCGAGCACCCATAACCCTCCAGGCTCGCGCCGAGCAGGCCCAGATCGGCGAATTCCGGGATCAGTTCATCGGGGAAGCGCCCCTTGTCGAAGCATTCGGCGATCAGCGGCATCGCCTTGTCGTCGACGAAACGGGCGACGCTGTCGCGAATCATGCGCTCCTCTTCGGAGAGCTGGTCTTCGATTTCAAACAGGTCCAGGGCGTTGAGCGTCCGCATAGAAGATTCGAGCCTTTCGGAGTCGGGGAAACGAGGGCGTTATTGTAAGTGATTCCGCATCCGGCCGCTTTCACCAGCGGCCCGGGAATCGCTATAATGACGGGCTGAACTCACCACTGGCTTCTCCCTGATGCTGAAACGACTGATTTTTCTGGCCGCGCTGTCCGTCGCCCTGGCCTCCCCCGCGCTCGCCGAGCGCGGCGACCCCGAAGAGGGGCGGATCATTGCCTATACCTGCACCGGCTGCCACGGCATTCCGTTCCACCAGAATGTCTACCCGACCTACTCGGTGCCCCGGATCGGAGGCCAGAGCTACGGCTATATCGTTTCATCGCTGGAAGCCTACCGCTCGGGCGAGCGCCGGCACCCGACCATGCAGGCCCAGGCCAATACGCTCTCGGACCAGGATATTCACGACGTGGCGGCGTATTTCGTCAGCCTGACCGAAGAACAGGAGGAGTCCTGATGAACCGCCTTTTGATCACAACGCTCGCGCTTGGCCTGATCGGCCTGAGCCTCGAGGCCAACGCCGGCAACCCGCAGCGCGGCGCGGAGCTCGCCGAGGAAGTCTGCCAGTCCTGCCACGGTATGGACGGCAACCTGGTGCTCGACGAAACCTACCCGAAACTGGGCGGGCAGCACTTCGACTACCTGGTGTTCGCCCTCAAGGCCTACCGCTCGGGCGACCGCGACAACGCCCAGATGATGCCGTTCGCCTCCGACCTGTCCGATCGCGACATTCGCGACCTGGCGGCCTGGTACTCGCGCCAGGACGGTCTGACCGATATCCGGATTCGCTGAGGCGAATCCCCGGGGCGGGCTTGCTGGTGGTTCCGGGTCAGTAGTAGGGGTTTTCGCCGCTGGCGTGATCGGTGGCGTCGACCACATTCCGGACTTCCGGGATCTCCTGCTTCATGGTCGTCTCGATGCCCTGCTTCAGGGTCACATCGACCATGCCGCAGCCGTGGCAGCCGCCACCGAACTGCAGCACAACATCCTTGTCCTCGGTCACCTCGACCAGGCCCACCACGCCGCCATGCGAAGCCACCATCGGGTTGATACGCGCATCCAGCAGCCACTCGACGCGTTCGCGTAGCGGTGCGTCATCACCCGGACGCTGGGCCTTGAGGCCCGGCGCGCGAATCGACAGCTCGCCGCCCATGGCGTCGGTCTCGAAATCGATCATGGCGCCGTCCAGGCTCTCGGTGCTGGCCGCATCCACGTACAGCGTGAAGGTCTGACAGTCGACCGCCGTATCGCTGCCCTGCTGCTCGCCAGCCGGACAGAAGGTCAGCTCGACATCGGCCGCCGCGGTACCGGGATTGATGGTCCGCAGCCGCAGATGGGTGTTATCGGGCTGTTTCTCGAGCAAGTGCGCGAAGTAATCGCGCGCGGCAGGGGTGATCGTCAGCATATCGACACCATTGGAAAACACTCTCGGGCAATGCCCTTAGGTATGCAGGCCGTCGGTTCGACTTTCAACCGCCGTTTTCGAGGCGGGAGACCAGCCAGGGCAGCGAGTGATCGAGGCGCCAGTCGATGCCCGAGTGAGTGCCCTTGAATTCCGCGAAATGGTGGTCGATACCCAGGTCGCTGAGTTCGTCGTGCAGGGCGCGGGTTCCGTAGTGAATGAAATACTGGTCGCGCCGCCCGACGTCGATCCACAGACCGGCCAGCGCGTCGAGCGCGGCAGCCTCGACGCGGGCCCGGCGAAGCGGGTCGAAGGCCAGCCAGCGCTGCCAGACGGCCTCATCGAGCCGGCAGGTGCGCAGGTCGAATGGCAGGGTCAGGCCCATCGGCTCCCCCTCATCGGGCGAGTAGCTGGCTGCCAGGCACAGCGTCATGAGGGCATGGAAGTCGGCCCCGCCGGGCCGGTTTTCGCGCCAGAAGGCGCGCACGAATGCCTCCCGGTCGCCATCGTGGCGCGCGAGCACGTCGCAGCAGACCGGAAAATCGCGGGTATAAACGCGATCGAAACCGCAGTCGCCGGCATGACTGGCCACCGCGGCCCAGACGCCCGGGCGCGACATCGCCAGGTGGAGCGCACCGAAGCCGCCGGAGGACTTGCCGAAAACGGCCCGCGCGGCCGGTTCGGGAATGGTCGGGAATGCCTCATCGACCTGCCCGACAAGCTCGTCGGCAAGGTAGTCGGCATACGCGCCGATGGCCGATGAGTTGACGTACTGGTTGCCGCCGAGGCTGGTATAGCAGTCGGGAAAAACAACGATCACCGGGTCCATCGCACCGGTGCCGATCAGGCGGTCCAGGCGATCGGGCAGGCTCTCGCCATGATTGCGCCAGTTGACCTGGGCCGGGCCGGCGCTGGTGTAGGCCGCCAGCGACCACAACACCGGATAGCGCCGATCACCCTGATCGTGACCGGGCGGCAGGTAGACCGGATGGCTGCGTTCGACCGGGTCCCCGAGCCGGTTGCCGGCCAGCAGTGTCGACCGATGATCGAGTGTGACCACATCGCCAGCCGGCCAGTCGGCCGCCGGGCGCAGCGGCCCCGGTGTCGAATCGATTGAAGAGCGTTCGCCTGCCATCACCCGGCCAGCGGAACAACCTTGTCGCGGCGCGGTGGCACCCGCCCCATCTCGGGCACCAGCTCCAGAAGAATGTTTCGCAGCTGATCGTTGTCGTACTGCTGCACGGCCTGCTCGGCACGCTGCAGCCGCTCGACCATCCAGTCCAGGTCTACCCCGTTGCTGTGGGTCAGAAAGATCTTCTCGTGCGCGGTCTTGGCGTAGGACTCGTGGGCATGGAACAGTTCCTCGAACAGCTTTTCGCCCGGCCTCAACCCGGTGTAGACGATTTCGATATCGCGTCCGGGTTCGCGACCGGCCAGCCGTATCAGCTGTTCGGCCAGGTAGCTGATACGCACCGGCTCGCCCATGTCGAGCACGAACACTTCGCCACCGCGACCGAGCACCCCGGCCTGCAGAATCAGCTGCCCGGCCTCGGAGATGGTCATGAAATAGCGGGTAATTTCCGGATGGGTCACCGTGACCGGCCCGCCGCGGCGAATCTGTTCGTTGAACAGTGGCACCACCGAGCCGGTGGAGTTGAGCACGTTGCCAAAGCGCACGGTAATGAAGCGCGAATCCGAGATGCTGTTGAGATGCTGGCAGTAGAGTTCGGCGACACGTTTGGTGGCACCCATGACGTTACTCGGGTTGACCGCCTTGTCGGTCGAGATCAGAACGAAGGTATCGACACCATGGCGATTGGCGGCATCGGCCACTCGTTTCGAACCCAGGACATTGTTGCGAAATGCCTCGCGCACCTGGTTCTGGAGCATCGGCAGGTGCTTGTAGGCTGCGGCATGGAACACCACCTCGGGCTGCGCACGGCGCATCACGGTCTCGATCGTGGCCGGGTCGCAGACATCCCCGAGCACCGATTCGATGATCAGGTCCCGGAACTCGCTCTTGAGACTGTAATCGACCCGATAGAGGTTGTACTCGCTGTTGTCGAGAATGACCAGCCCGGCCGGGTCGAGGCGGGCAATCTGGCGGCACAACTCGGCCCCGATCGAGCCGCCGCCGCCGGTGACCAGCACCCGCTTGCCGGCCAGGCCGGCGCGGATTGCATCCCAGTCGAGCGACACCGGGTCGCGGCCGAGCAGGTCGTCGATGGCGACCGGCTTGAGGTCATCGAAACGGGTAAAGCTCGCGCCCAGTTCCTTGAGCGTCGGCAGGGTCTTGAATTCGACCTCGGCCTGCTCGCAGATCTCGACCACCCGCTGCATCTGCTGATTGGTGGCCGATGGAATCGCGATGACGACCAGGTCGATGGCTGCCTCGCGGGTAATGCGCGGCAGGCTCTTGATCGGTCCGAGCACCGGCACCCCTTTGATCTCGGCCTTGCGCAGCCGCCGGCTGTCGTCGAGAAACCCGACCACGTCGTAGCCACCGCGTCGCTGAAGCTCGGGCAACAGCAAACGACCGGAACGGCCGGCGCCAAGCACCAGTGTGCGCTGGGTAACCCGGCGCCGGTGGACCTCGAGGCGCATGTCCTTGAGGATCCGGTAGGCCAGCCGGGGCACGCCAAGCAGCAGCAGCAGCAACAGCGGAAACAGCCAGACCATCAGCACCATGCGCTCGACCGGTGCTTCGAGCAAAAGCAGAACCGCGGCGCCCGCCACCGCACCGAGGACGGAAGCGCGCAACAGGCCGCCGAGGTCCGGCAGGCTGGCAAAACGCCAGACGCCGCGATACAGACCGGCCCGCCACTGCAGGAAGCCCTGGGCAATGAGTATGAGATTGATCTCGACAGCCAGCCGCGACCAGCCAAGCTCGCCCTCGCCAAGAATCCAGAACGCGGCCAGGCGAGCGGCAAGCCAGGCCAGAACCACCATCAGCAGGTCATGAGCGATGATCAGAGCGCGCAGATTGAGCACCGGGGTGCGTTGTCCGATTCGATCTGCCATGCTTAATCTTGTTCTCCGTTACCGGCGCGCTGCGCCGTCCACCACCCCCCTGCCAACACCAACATATAGCCGAGCGCCAGCCAGAAATCCAGCTCCGGCCAGCAAATGGCAGCCAGGAGCAGTGGCATGGCCACCAACAGGTTGACCAGCGCATAAGCGAGCAGAACCCACCGGTGTGTCCATCCGCCCGCAATCAGTCGCTGGTACGCGTGCTGGCGATGAGGAGTATACCATCGGTCTCCCCGGGCCAGCCTCTGACCCAGGGTAAGGGTCGAATCGACCACGAACACACCGCACACGATCAGGCTTGCCCAGATGCTGACGCTTCCGGCCGCCGCGCCGGCAAACGCCAGAAAGGCGACGCAGGCACCGATCAGGATCGAGCCCGAGTCCCCCATGAATAGCGCTGCCGGGGGGCGGTTCCAGACCAGAAATCCGGCACAGGCCGAAGCCAGGCACAAGGCCGCGAGCGACTCGAAGGAGGCGCCGGCCTGGAAAAACAGGGCGCAGAACGCCAGACCGGCCCACACCCCCTGCCCGGCCGCGAGCCCATCCGAGCCGTCCATGAAATTGTGCAGATTGATCAGCCAGACCACGGCCACCACCGCCAAAACACTCCACAGCACCGGAGCGTCCAGGACCATGCCGGCCAGCCCGACCGAGGCAACCGGCCCGAGCCAGGCGAGCATGGCAAGCGCGATCAGGGCCTGGGCCGTCAGGCGTATGCCAACGCCGATATCCTTGCGATCATCCAGCCAACCGATAGTACCGGCGGCAAGCGCCAGGGCGCCGAACCCGATCGCCTGCGAGTAAAACGGCAGCGCCAGCACAACGGCAACCACCAGGCCCAGCACCATGACCACCCCGCCTCCACGCGGCGTCGGCTGCCGGTGGCTGCGCCGATCGTCGGGCAGGTCGACCATGCCGCGGGCGACCAGGAAGCGGCGCCACAACGGCACCAGCAGCACCGTCACCCCGAACGCTGCCAGCGCCGGGAGGATCTCGAGAAAGCCCATCATTACTCGCCCAGAACACCCTCGATGGCGCGGGTGGTATTCCAGCGCCGGCAACTCGGACACAGCCAGTGATAGGCATTGCCGCTGAATCCGCAGTGTCGGCATCGAAACCGCGGCTGGCCGTCGAGCAGCCGCTGCATCAATGTCCGGATCAGGTCCGGGCCGACATCGTCCAGACTCGCGCCCTGGCGGTCGAGCAGGTCCATGAGAAATTCCACCCCGCGCACGGTCGGCCGCCGAGAAAGATGATCGAGCAGCGTGCGCACTGCCAGCTGCGGGTCGGACTCGGCCTGTAGCCGGGCCAGCGCGACCGTCGGAGTGGTCATGTCGCAGTCGCTGCCGAGTGCTGCCAGCCATTCGACAAGCTGGTCGGCCTGTCCGGCGCGACGATGCGCCTCGATCAGAGGATCGACCACACCGACCAGTGCATCCGGGTCGAGTTCGCAGGCCTCGCGATACCGGCTGGCCGCCTCGCCCCAGTGTTCTTCCCGCGCCGCCAGGTCGGCTTCGATCAGACGTGGCCGCGGGTGGCGGGGATCACAGCGCCGCGCCTGACGAAGCGCTCGACGGGCATCGTCTATCGCCCCGCGGCCCAGATCCTCGGTCGCCAGCTCACAATGGAAATGGGCAATCAGCGGATTGCTGTTCTCACCCTCCAGGCGCTGCAGATTGCGCGCCTGATCGATGGCCTTGTCCCAGTCCTTTTCCTGCTGATAGATATCGAGCAGACGCCGGGCCGCTCGCCCCGAACGGGGGTCGAAGGACAGCAGCTCGCTGAACAGCCGCTCGGCCCGGTCGAGCAGCCCGGCGCGCATGTAATCCTCACCGAGCTCCAGCAGGGCCTGGGCGCGCTGCTCCTCGTTCAGGTCGGGCTGGGTCATGATGTGCTTGTGGAAGCGGATCGCCTTGTCCATCTCACCGCGGCGGCGAAACAGACTGCCCAGCGCCATGTGGGTCTCGACGGTATCCTGATTGACCTCGGCCAGGCTGAGGAAAACCTCGACGGCCTTGTCCGATTCTTCGTTGAGGAGGTAATTCAGGCCGCGAAAATAACGCCCGGAAAGGGCCGGACTGCCCCGTTCACGGCGCCGGTGGTCCTTGCGTTGCGCAGCCAGCCAGCCCGCTGCCGCCGCCACCGGCAGCAGGGCGAACAGCACGGCCAGCTCAAGCATCCGTGTTGGCCATCCCCCGCCCGCGCTCGGGTGACCGGCGGGCCTTGCGGCGGAATCCAGCCGGCAGGGCAAAAAGAATCATGAAAAGCATCAGACCGATCAGGATGCCAATGGCCAGGGCCAGCATCAGCAAAGCGCCAAGCGCCAGCTCGAAGGTCAGACCGGGAAGACGGATGATGACCGGGTCGGGGTTCATGACACCGAAGGTCAGTCCAGCCAGTACGGCCAGAATGCAGACCAACGCTAGAAACCATCGAAACATGGTGCCCTCCTCACGGCAGCTGGGCTCCGGGTTGCCGCAAACGGTCAGCTCGAGCCGTTGTTGACTCGCTCGCGCAGTGCCTTGCCCGGCTTGAAGTGGGGAACGTGCTTGCCCGGCAGGGCAACCTGCTCCCCGGTTTTCGGGTTTCGGCCCATGCGGGCAGGCCGATAGTGAAGCGAAAAACTGCCGAATCCGCGGATCTCGATCCGCTCGCCCTCGGCCAGGGCGCTGCTGAGCTGGTCGATGACCGACCTGACGGCCAGTTCGACGTCAGCCTGATTCAAATGAGTCTGGCTTGCCGAGAGCTGCTCGATCAATTCAGATTTGGTCATTGAAAGCACTCCCCGAAAAAAAACCGGCGTCCGCCGCGCGGGCGGACGCCGGACAGACGATATCAGTCCTTGCCCAGTTGTTCCTTGAGCAGGTCGCCCAGCGAGGTGCTGCCACCGCCGCCGGAACGGGTCTGATACTGATCCAGTGCATCAGTGAGCTCATCATCGTCCTTGGCACGCACTGACAGCGTCAGAGCGCGGGTCTTGCGGTCAAGCGCCACGAACTTGGCCTCGATCTCGTCGCCCTCCGAAACCACCTTGGTCGCGTCATCGACGCGCTCCTTGGCCAGGTCGGAAGCCTTGACGTAGCCATCGACTCCGTCGGCCAGTTCGACAACAGCGCCCTTGGCGTCCACTTCCTTGACCTTGCCGGTGACGATGGAACCACGCGGATGCTCGGCCATGTAGGTGGCGAACGGATCCTGCTCAAGCTGCTTGATGCCCAGCGAGATACGCTCACGCTCCGGATCGACGGCCAGAACCACTGCCTCGACTTCTTCACCCTTGCGGAAGTTGCGGATTGCTTCCTCGCCCGGGGTCATCCAGGAGATGTCGGACAAGTGCACCAGACCGTCGATGCCGCCATCGAGACCGATGAAGATGCCGAAGTCGGTAATCGACTTGATCGCCCCGCCAACCTTGTCGCCCTTGTTGTGGGTGGCGGCAAAGGCTTCCCAGGGATTGGGAGCGCACTGCTTCATGCCCAGCGAAATCCGGCGACGCTCTTCGTCGACGTCGAGCACCATGACCTCGACTTCCTGGCCGACGTGAACCACCTTGGCCGGGTTGACGTTCTTGTTGGTCCAGTCCATTTCCGAAACGTGGACCAGGCCCTCGACCCCGTCCTCGATTTCGACAAAACAACCGTAGTCGGTGATGTTGGTGACCTTCCCGAACAGCCGCGAGGTCGGCGGATAGCGCCGATCGATGTTGTTCCAGGGATCGTCACCCAGCTGCTTGAGGCCCAGCGAGACGCGCATGCGCTCGCGGTCGAAGCGCAGCACCCGGACTTCGAGCTCGTCGCCGACCTCGACCACTTCGGAGGGGTGGCGGACGCGCTTCCAGGCCATGTCGGTGATGTGCAACAGGCCGTCGATGCCGCCCAGATCCAGGAACGCACCGTAGTCGGTGAGGTTCTTG
>CAYQJJ010000092.1:7635-10074 GCA_964417745.1 uncultured Wenzhouxiangella sp. | reverse complement strand
CCCCCCGGTTCGAAACGAAGGCCGCCCCGCGGCCGTAGTTCGCTGATGCGAAGCATCAGCAATCCCTTAGCACAGCAGGTGAAGCGATCACGCGTCGACTGATTCATAATCGGCGCTGGTAATTCGTGAGGCCTGCAATGAGAGCCATTCAGATCGAGGAGTTCGGCGATCCATCCGGGATTGCCGTGAGCGAAATCAACGAGCCCGGCGAGCCAGGCAAGGGTGAAGTCCGAATCGACGTCGGCGGGGTCGGTGTCGGTTACTTCGACGGCCTGCTGATTCGCGGCGATTATCAGATTCGTCCCGAGCTGCCGTTCGTGCCCGGCAGCGCCATCGCCGGTACCGTCGAGGCGGTCGGGCCGGATGTGACGCATATCGAGCCCGGCAATACCGTCGCGGCGTTTGCAATGCATGGCGGACTGGCCGAACGCGTCGTGCTGCCCGCGGCCTCCTGCGCGCCGCTGCCGGCGGGCATCGAGGCGGTCAATGCGGCCAACTTCTTCATCTCCTGGGCCACCAGCCTGTACGGTCTGCGCGAAATCGGGTCGCTCTCGGAAGGCGAGACCGTCCTGGTGCTTGGTGCGTCCGGAACCACCGGGTCGACGGCCATCCAGTGCGCCCGGGCGCTGGGCGCCCGGGTCATCGCCGCGGCCTCGAGCGAGGCCAAGCGCGCCCACTGCTCCGAACTCGGCGCGGAGACGACGGTCGATTACACCGCCGAGGACTGGCGCGAGCAGGTCAAGTCGGCAGCTGGTGGCGGTGTCGATGTGGTCTATGACCCAGTCGGCGGCGACACCGCCGAGGCCGCACTGCGTCTGCTCGGGCCGGGCGGGCGCTACCTGGTGGTCGGATTCGTCGCCGGCATCGCCAGCATCCCGCTCAACCTGCCACTGCTCAAGCGCTGCTCGATCCACGGGGTGAACTGGGGAGGCTCGGTCATGGCCGACCCCTCGGTCGTGCCACCGGTAATCCGGACGCTGGCCGAATGGAGCCTGGCCGGTACGATCGATACCCGGCCCGATCAGGTGTTCGCGCTCGAGCAGGCCGGTGATGCCTTTGCCGCGTTGTTCGGGCGCCGCTCGATCGGCAGCGTGGTCATCGAGCCATGAGTGCGCCCGTGTCGTTGCCGGCGTCGGAATCGGTCTGGGATTACCCCCGGCCGCCGGCCATCGAGCCGGTCGCCTGGCAACTCGCAGTGATCCAGGACGGTCAGCTGCTGGCGAGCACTTGCGAAGGCGTGCGCGTGCTCGAGACCTCGCATCCACCCTGCTTCTATTTTCCTCCCGAGGCAGTCGACTTCTCGCGCCTGGTGCCCAGTGCCACCCGCACGTTTTGCGAATGGAAGGGGCAGGCGTGCTACTGGCATCTCGAGACCGCTGCCGGGCGCGTCGAGGATGCCTGCTGGGCCTATCCCGATCCAGCCGAGCCGGTGCTGCGCGACCGGGTCTCGTTCTACGCTCGGCGCGTCGAGGCCTGCTTCGTCTCCGGCGAGCGCGTCGTGCCCCAGGAGGGTGATTATTACGGCGGCTGGATTCTGTCCTGGGTGACCGGCCCGTTCAAGGGCGGCCCCGGCACCCGCGGCTGGTAGGAAAAGCATCAGAGCCAGGCGCCGAGCCACAGCAGTGCGCCGGTGATCAGCAGCATCAGGCCGGCTGCCGGCATCGGGCGCAGGTTCTTTTCAAATTCCTGCAATCCATCTGCCAGGGCCGAGCGGCCGCGGTGCCGACGGCGGTCGTGGAGGCCCCGCCGGTTTCCGTACCAGCGCGCCGAACCGGCGAGCAGTGCTTCGATTGCCACCACCAGGTCGCCTTCGGGCAGTCGTACTGCTGCGCGCGCGGGTAGAAAGCGTGCCAGGAAGATCAAGCCGGCCCCCAGCAACAGCGGCCAGCTTGCCGACCAGAGGCTCGCCGCACTGAGCCCGTAAACCAGATCCTCGTGCCAGGCCCAGAGCCCGGGAACGACCAGCGCCAGGCCGGTCAGGATCATCCAGGCCAATGGCACGGCATCACGATCCTTGATCAGCTCGGCCGAGAGCCGCCAGGCCCGCCACAACACCAGCGTGGTGGCGGTCGAGGTCAGTGCAAACAGTGCCAGCCAGGTGTCACCGAGCTCGACAGCCCCGGCCGCTGCCTTGAGTTCGCCCTTGATCAGGTAGCCGGCCGTGAGCGGGGCCGCGGCAATCGACAGCGCGGGCAGGGCAAACAGCAGGCGTCGCCAGGCCGTGCGTCCCGGCGCGCAGCCGCAGGCGAGGAACAGCGCGGACTTGCACAAGCCGTGGTGCAGCGCCATCAGCCCGATCAGTGCGAGCGGCGCGCTGGCCTCGGGCCCGGTGCCGATCAGTGTCAATGAAAAGGCCATCAGCAACAGGCCCATCTGGCTGATGGTTGAATAGGCCAGCACGGTCTTGATGCGCGCCTGGGTCAGGCCGATCAGGGCACC
>CAYQJJ010000092.1:0-7625 GCA_964417745.1 uncultured Wenzhouxiangella sp. | reverse complement strand
CAGGCCGAGCGCGAGCAGGGACTGGCCGACGAAGGCCGGATCGACCGGCTCACCCGGCACCAGGCGCAGCCAGCCGAGCAGCCCGGCCTTGACGATTACGCCGGACAAGATGGCGCTGGCCGGGACCGGTGCCGCCGGGTGCGCCAGCGGCAGCCAGAGGTGCAGTGGCAGGATGCCCATCTTGACCGCGAAGCCGGCAAACAGCAGCCAGCGAGCCGGTGACTCGGCGAGCGCGCCGCCAGCCAACTCGTGCCACTCGACGTTGCCCAGCTGCCCGGCGATGAGCATCACCCCGGCCAGGATGCAGGCCTCGCCGAGCAGTGCCATGACCAGGTAGACCCGCCCGGCACGCCGGGCGGCCGCGGTATCGTTGTAGGTCACCAGCAGGTAGGCCGAAAGGCTGACGATGGCATAGCCGACATAAAAGCTTGCCAGATCACCCGCCAGCAGCAGCAGGCTGGTTCCGAACAGGCTCGCGAGCCAGCCGCCCCAGAATCGGGCAGATTCACCGAGGCCATTGCTCCGGGCGTGCAGGCCGGCAAGGGTCCAGGCCAGGGCGGTGAGCAACAACAGGGGCCGGGTGAGGGTGTCGGCACCCAGCTGCATGCCGAGCAGCAGGCTCGCCATTTCAACCCGGGCGCCGTCCATGAATGGGCACAGCAGCAGCAATGGCGCCAGCGGCGCCACGGCCAGAACCGGTCTTCTGGCCCGAGCGAACACCAGCGCTGACAGCAACAACAGCGGCACGATCAGTGCGACAACCGGGCTCACGGAAAATACTCCTGTACGATCCCGGTCACCCAGCTCAGCGGGCTCAATGGCAGGCTGGCGAGGATACCGACGGCTAAGGCGAAAGCGGCTGTCAGGACGGTCGATGCCACCATCGCCCCGGTCTCCAGGCGGGTGAGCCGGCTCTCGTTGGGCCAGACCTCGGGGGGCGGGCTCAGCCAGATGCGCCGGATCACTGGCAGAAAGTAGGCGGCATTGAGCAGGGTGCTGGCGACCAGTACGCCGACTACCCAGTTCTGTCCTGCCGCGATCGCGCCGGCGCCGAGGTGCCACTTGCTGATGAACCCGGCGATCGGCGGCAGGCCGATCATGCCGAGTGCGCCGACGGTGAACGCTGCCGAAGTCCACGGCATGCGCTGGCCGATGCCGTTTAGCTGGCCGATTTTCTTGACCCCCAGCAGGTGGGCAAACAGCCCGGCGGCGAAGAACAGGGTGATCTTCATCAGGCCCTGGTGGACCAGGTGGACCAGACCGCCAATGGTGGCCAGTGTTCCGCCCACGGCGATGCCCAGGGTGATGTAGGAGACCTGGCTGACCGTCGAATAGGCCAGTCGCCGTTTGATGTCGTCCTGGCGCAGCGCCAGGACCGAGCCGTAGATGATGGTAGTCGAGGCGACGAGCATCAGTGGTACCGCCAGGCCCAGCTCGGCGACCAGTTCGTGTCCGAACACGTCCTCGACGACCCGGACCAGTCCGAAGGCACCCGCCTTGACGACGGCCACGGCGTGGAGCAGGGCACTGACCGGCGCCGGGGCGACCATGGCCCGCGGCAGCCAGGCGTGCAGGCCGACCAGGGCGGCCTTGACACCCATGCCGATGACCAGCAGCACGAAGATGATCCGCATCCCGACCCGGTCATCGACACCCAGGTCGGCCAGGGTGCCACCGGGGATGAAGTCCTGGGCGCCGGTCAGGCCGTAGAGCCAGATCAGCCCGACCAGGAACAGCGCGCTGCCGGTCAGGGTATAGCGCAGGTAGATGCGCCCGGCGGCGATCGCGGCGCGGTCGCCGTTGTGCACGACCAGCGGCCAGGTCGTCAGCGTCAGAAGCTCGTAGAAAATGAAAAAGGTCAACAGGTTGCCGGCCATGGCGATGCCCATGGTCGCGGCCACGCACAGGCTGAAGAAGCCGAAGAAGCGGGCCCGATTGGGCGAGCGCTCGAGATAGGCCACGGCGTAGACGGTGGTCACCAGCCAGAGCAGGGCCGACAGCGTCGCGAACAGCATGCTCAGCGCGTCGGCGCGCAGCACCAGGTCCAGCCCCGGCAGCAGGGCGAGGCGAAATTCGGGAACGTAGCCGTTGAATACCAGCAGGCCGATCGCGCCGATCAGCAGCAGCTTGAAGACCGCGGCGGCGAGGTTGAGGAACGTGCGCAGCCGGCGGTAGGGCTCGCCGATGATGAAAATCGTGATGCCGGCGACCGCCGAGACCGCGACCGTCAGCAGCGGTAGCCAGAACAGCGCCTGGTCCATCATGGCGCCAGGCCCTCCGGCAGCCCGGTCTCGAGCAGCGCGAGGATCGGGGCCGAGGCAAAGCCGGCAACAATGGCCAGCACGGCCAGGCCGAGCGCGACCAGGCTGGCGATCCGGCTGGCTCGCTCAGGCGTGAAATCCGCGATCTGGGTGCGCGGGTGGAAGCAGGTCAGGGCGAGAACCCGGAAAACGTAGCCGGCCGCCAGCAGCCCCCCCAGCGCGATGACCAGCATCCAGCCCCAGCCGGCCTGTTCCCAGGCGGCTTCGAGCAGCAGCCATTTGCCGATGAATCCGCCGCTGGGCGGCAGGCCCATGATGCTTACGCCGGCCAGTGCCAGGGTGAAAACTTCGAGGGGCATGCGCTGGTCCAGCCCGGGCAGCTGGCGCAGCCGGTCGGTGCCCAGGCCGGCCAGAATGTTGGCCGCGGCCAGAAACAGCGCCGCCTTGGCCAGGCCGTGCGCGATCAGATGGTAGGTTGCGGCCTTGAAAGCGAGAGCGCTGGCCAGCGGGAATACCAGCATCAGGTAACCGAGCTGGGCGACCGTCGAATAGGCGATGACCATTTTCAGGCGCCGGGCAAGCATCGCCAGCAGCGATCCGTAGATGATCGCGCCGGCGCCGAGCAGTCCGAGCAGCAGTGCAACGACCGGCAGGTCCCAATCGGGCACCATCCAGAACCACAACCGCCAGGCTATATAGATCGATACCTTGACCATCAGCGCCGAGAGCACCGCGCTGACCGGCCCGGGTGCGTTGCCATGGGCGGCTGGCAGCCAGATATGGAGCGGGAATATGGCCGATTTGAGCAGCAGCCCCGACATCATCAGCACCATTGCGGTGACCGGCAGCAGCTCGGGCTCCATCGCCTGGCCGGCCTGGAGCAGATCGAGCGTGCCGGTCTGGCCGTAGACCAGCCCGACACCGAGCAGGTAGAGCAGCGAGGCCATCAGGGCCAGCAGCAGGTATCGCATGGCCGCCCGCAATGCTGCGGGCTGGCCATTGATGGCGATCAGCCCGATACCGGCCAGGGTGATCAGCTCCAGGGTCACGTAGAGGTTGAACAGGTCGGCCGACAGCAACGCGGCGTTCATGCCGCTGGTCAGGACCAGCCACAGTGGCCAGAAGTGTCCGCCCCGGTCGCCGCCGGGCGGAAAACCGGTCAGCGCGTGCACGCCGACCAGCAACAGGACCAGTGCACTGAGCCACAGCAGCACCAGGCTGAGTGCGTCGACCCGCCAGGCGATGCCCAGTGGCGGACTGAAGCCGGCCAGCGCCAGCTCGAGCGTGCCCTGTTCCAGCACCGCGCTGGTGATGGGGATCAGCAGCACCGGCATGCCGATCAGAACGACCGGCACCACGGCCTTGGCCCAGCGCCGCGGGATGAGGATCAGCGCACAGGCCGCCAGCAAGGGCCCGAAAACCAGCCCGGCCAGGGCTTCAGATGTCATCGTCGTCCCCCGGCAACCAGGCCTGGCCGGTCTCGCGGTACAGGCGCACCAGCAGCGCCAGGGCGAACGCGGTGGCCGAGACGGCGATCACGATCCCGGTCAGGACCAGCGCCTGGGGTACCGGGTCGGGCACCCCGTCAAGGCGTCCGCCGGCGGCGACCATCAGCAAGAACACCGCGTTGCCCATCAGGTTCAGCGCGAACAGTTTGCGCAGCAGGTGGATCGCCACGATCAGTCCGTAGACGCCGATACCGAACAGCAGCGCCGCGGCGATCACATACAACACCGTCGAGGTCATCATGGGCGCCGCGCCAGTCCGGTCGAGCCGGCAAACAGCAAGGCCAGGGTCACGGCGATGGAAATCATCATCGCCGTCTCGATGGCGTAGACCGCCCACAGCCCGGGCATTGCCAGCAACGGCTGGCCGACCGTCATGACCAGTATCCCGACCAGGATGAAAGCGACCAGTCCGGCAAGCACCCCAAGGCGCATCACGAGGCCGGCCGAGGCAGCCGGCACGACCCGTCCGGCGAGCACCAGCAGGACCCCGCAGGCCGCCAGAACCGCGCCGGCCTGAAATGCCCCGCCCGGTTCCTGACCGCCGGCCTTGAGCAGGTGGGCGCTGACCAGAACGGTCAGCGGAACGATGATCGCCAGTAGCGCCCCGACTAGCGGGATGTTGCCCCGGCCGGGCGCCGGTGGCGTGGGTGGGCCGGGCGGGGCTACCGCCCGGGCCGCGAGCAGGGCGGTCAGGAGTACCCCCATCTCGAGCAGGGTGTCGAGGTTGCGAAAGACCAGCAAAACGCCGGTGATCGGGTTGCCGAGGCCGGTGTCCGGCAGTCCGGACATCACGGCCTGCCCGGCGGTTCCGGGGTACTCGTCGAGCCCCAGTGCGGCCAGGCCGATCATCCCGACCAGCACGGCCGACAGGACGGCCGTCGGCAGCGCCAGGCGGCTGCGACGCCGGGCGTTTTCGGCTGGCAGGTCCTGGTTGATTTCGATCAGGCGACGATAGGTGACCAGCATCAGCGCGCCGGTCAGACCGGCGCCGATGGCCGCCTCGGCCATGGCCAGGTCGGGCGCGCCAATGCGGGCCCAGGCCAGCGCCATGGTCAGACCGAAGACAATGAACAGCACGATGGCGCGAAACAGACCGCCGGTGGCCACCACCTGCCAGGCCAGACCAACCAGCCCGATGATGACAATGATGTCGATGAGCGGGCTCATCGAGGTCCATCCCCGGATCCGCTCCCGGATCCATCTCCCGCGCGGTGTTCATGGCGCGCGTGACGGGCGATCAGGTGCGCCGAGACGGTCGCCGCGAGCAGGCCGAGCAGCCAGATCAGTCCGAGCAGGGCCACCACCCGCCAGGTCTCGGCCAATACCGCCAGGCCGGCACAGATGAGCATCAATCCGAGGTTGTCGGCCTTGGTCAGCGCGTGCAGGCGGCAGTAGACGTCGGGAAAGCGCACCAGGCCGACTGTGCCGGCAAGGTAGAACCCGCCGCCGCCAACCATCAACAGGGTGGCCAGCCATTCGCTCATACTCATCGCCGCCTGACCCTCATTCCTCGTCCTCGGGCATGCCGATGAACGCCAGGGAAATCACGCTGGCGAGCATGACGAACAGCAGTGCGACATTGCGCAGTGCCGGCTGGCCCATCCACTCGGCCATGACCAGCAGCACGGCTACCGTGGTGGTGCCGAACAGCAGCGCCGAGAGCATGCGATCGGCCGCACTCGGGCCGTGCTGGACCCGCCACAGACCGGCAGCGAGGTTGATCAGCAAGAACACGATCAGGCCCGGGAGCAGGAATTCATTCATGCCTGGCTATCCTCGAGCGAGAACAGCCAGACGACCCAGCGCTCCAGGCGCACTACGGAATCCGACGCACCCGGAAACAGCGCATGCACCACCAGGTCCCGGCCCTGGTCTTCCAGGTCAACGCTGAGCGTGCCCGGCAGCAGGCTGACCACGCTGACCATCAGCGTGCGCGGCTGGCCGGGCGGGAGGCTGATCGGGTAGTGAATGGTCTCGGGTCCGATTTTCAGACTCGGATGCAGGGCCCGCCAGGCAACGTCGAAGCCGCCGCGCAGCGATTCGACCAGGAAAAACACGCAGAAAGCGACCATGCGGTGGGGCTTCCAGGGGTGCGGCTCGCCCGAGACCAGCCAGGCACCAAAGACGGCTCCGGCAAGTGCTGCGAGAACGCCCAGCCACCAGTCTTCGAGCCCGTTGAGAACCAGCCAGATCAGCAGCAGAACGGTGAAGATCTGGCCGCCCCAGATCCATCGCTCTCGTGGGCCGGTTACTCGCGGCTGCGCATCGCCTTCCTCCATGGTCGATTATGATACACAGTTGCCGTAACGCGCTGACTGCATGTCCGCCTATCTGACCATCCTGCTGCTGATCGCAGCCGGGCGAGTCATCGCCTGGTTCGAGGTGTTGCCGGTCAACGCCGCCGAAGTGCTCAACCGGATCGTGCTCTACCTGTGCCTGCCGGCGCTGATCCTTATCCACCTGCCAACGCTCGAGCCGTCGCTGGCGCTGCTGCCCCTGGTGATCATCCCCTGGGCGCTGCTGGCGGCCACCATCGCCCTGGTGCTGGTGCTGGGTCGCCTGCTGGGCTTTTCGCGCGAGGTCACGGCGGTACTGCTGGTGCTGATTCCGCTGGGCAATACTTCGTTTCTGGGTTTTCCGCTGGTCGAGGCGCTGATGGGGGAGGAGTCCATCCGCCTGGCGGTGGTCTACGACCAGTTCGGCTCCTTTCTCATCGTCTGTACCCACGTACTGTTCGTGATCGGCTGGTATGGCTCCGGCGACAATCCAACCCTGAAGTCCATGGGACGGCGCATCGTTACCTTCCCGCCCTTTCTGGCGCTGGTCTTCGCGCTGGTGTTCGGCAACGCCTGGATGCCCGACTGGCTGATGACGCTGACCGAGCGCTTCGCCGACATGCTGCTGCCGCTGGTTACCCTGGCGATCGGCATGAGCCTGGAACTGCGACTGCTGCCGGCCTACCGGCTGCCGCTGGCATTCGGGTTGATCGCCAAGCTGGTCGTGCTGCCGGCGCTGGCGGTCGGTCTGGTAGTGGCCCTGCGCGCCGAGCCCGAGGTAGGCCAGGTCGCCATTCTGGAGTCGGCCATGCCGCCGATGATTACCGCCGCGGCATTACTGTCCGGCGCCCGGCTGGCCCCGGCGCTGGCTTCGGCGCTGGTCGCCTGGGGCGTATTGTTCTCGGCGGCGACCGTGCCGTTCTGGTTCTGGATTGCCGGGCAGGTGACCTGATGCAACAAGCGCGGCAGGCATCGGACGGCCCGGTCGATCGGCTGTCGGTGTGGCGGTCGCATGGCGATTTGCTAAGCTTGACCGATGCTCGCTTCTGATTCGGGCCGGTCCGCGGTCCTGTTCGTATTGAATGATCTGTGCCTGCCCGGGGTTGGCGATGGTCGGTGTTTCCGACCGGGGGGTGGCCTGTGAGCGCTGCCGGGCGGCTCGACTCGCTGGTGACGCGGGCGGTCGAGCTGGTTCTCGACGGCTTCGATGACTACAACGCCAGCTTCTCCGATATTTCGCGTCGCGGGCGGAGACGCTTCGAGGCCGGCGATCGGCCGGGCATGCGCGCCGATGGCGTCGAGCGGGTCGAACTCTACGACCAGCGCGTCAACGAGCAGATCGAGCGGCTCGAGAAACTGCTCGACAGCCGGCTGTTTTCGCGCTCGATCTGGAAAGGTATCCGCCAGGCCTACGGGGAAAAGGTCACCGGCCGGCTCGATGCCGAGCTCTACAAGACCTTTTTCAACACCATCTCGCGGCGCCTGTTCAAGACCCGCGGCGTGGACCCGGCGATCGAGTTCGTGGCGCTGGATATCGAGCCGACCGATCGCATCACCCACCCGGTTTCGCGCCATGTCTA
>CAYQJJ010000091.1:0-10176 GCA_964417745.1 uncultured Wenzhouxiangella sp. | reverse complement strand
CCCACGGCGATGACGCCGTAGTGGAGGTCGAAATCGTTGAGCAGCCCGTCTTCCCCGAAGCTGGTCTGGTCGGTGGTCCCTACCCGCGCCTTGCCGAAATCGCAGCCGGTCGGACCTTCGGCGCGATAGATCCGGTAAGCGTCGGCGCCGTCGACGGCATCCCATTCGAGCTCGACACCCTCGTCAAGAGCCGTGGCGGCCAGGTTCTGCGGCGCTTGCGCCGGGCCATCCTCGCAGCCGGCATCCTGTACGACCGGCGTATCGCAGGCGAGCTGGTGGCGGTCGAAGGCGGCGCGGATCGCCGACATGTGCGGCGTGCCGTCCTCGATGCTGCCATTGTCGGCGTCGGCGGCCAGGTACTGCAGGTAGCCGCCGTCGGCGTTGCAGCCGCCACCGCTTGAGTCTCCGGGGTTGCACTGGAACCACGCTCCGACGTTGCCGGCGCCCTCGTAGGTCAACTGCGTGCCCAGCGCCAGGGCGGTGTTGAGGTCGTAGTCGAAGGCCGAGCCCTCGAAGCCTCGCAAATCGCGGTGAACCAGATCCCACAGCGCCTCGGCGATGATCGAGCCCTCGCAATGGACGCTGCGTCCACAGGGGGCGCCCCCGGACGGTGTGCCCGGGGCCGAGCAGCCGCCGCCTTCGCTGCCGGTTGAAGAAAGCACCCAGTCGATATCGTGCGGCTCGCCGCTTTCCTGCTTGGCCCAGTCCGATTCACGCACGCCGCTGCATTCCAGGCAGGGGTCGCCGAAGCCGGTGCACTGGCCGTCCTCGAAGAAGCCGCGGCCGATGCAGGAGTCGTTGAGCATATTCTGGGCGTAGATATCGGCAATCCCCTCGCCGGGCTGCGAAATGCCCGGATTGGCCGAGTTGGCGTCCATGCCGTGACCCCACTCGTGGTGGACCACGGCCATGACCTCGCCGGTGTTGCCGCAGCTGGTGCCGGAGCTGGTGCCGGAGGTAAAGAAATTCACCGTGCCGTTCCAGAACGCGTTGCAGCTGTTGTTGATGTTCATGTTGGAGGTCAGCGTCTGCTGCAGCCAGGGGTTGCTAGGCAGGTAGCCCCGCGCCTGCTCGATGATGCGGTTGAGGCCGTAGAAGCTGGTCCGGCTCGACAGGGTGTTGCCGGACGAGCCGCCGTCGGGCACGGCACAGTCGCTCCCGCCTCCGTCGCCGAGGTCGAGGTCGCCGCTGTCGCTGCTCTCGCTGATGTTGCCGCAGTTATCGTCGATGGTGACGAAAGGCCCGCTCAGGCTGGTCGCCAGCGTCCCTTCCTGGTCGCCGCCGGGGGCGTTACCGCCCGGGCTGGTAGTGCCGATGGCCTCGCCGTCGAGCGTGACGTCGGCAAACGGCATCGGGTAGCCGGGCTGCTCGACGCCGCCGGGTTTGCTGCCGTCGTCACCAACCGGCAGGACGCCGCCGGTTAGGCTGCGCGATTGAAGCAAACCGCCTGTCTTTCCGGCAGGGTTGTCCAGCGGGTCGCTGTGGTACTGGTTGGTGTCGACAAAGCTCAAAAGCTCACCGCTGTGGGCGTCGACCAGCGCTTCCCAGCCGCCGAAATGGCCCCGGAAATCCGGCTTGAGCACCCAGGCAAGGCGGTAATCGAGGCCATCGTCGATGCCGGCAAGCCGGCTCTGATCGGGTTCGGTGGCGACCGGAACGATCGCCAGCGACGGTTCGGTTCTCAGGCGCGGATGGCTCAGCCAGGAAAGATGTCCGCGCAGGACTTCATCGGCCTCATCGGCGGTGATGGCCGGCCGGGTCTCGAGCTCGATCGCGCCCCAGTTGCGCTGACCCATCAGAACCAGGTTGCCGCTGTTGACGCTGGCGGTCAGGTAGCTGTCGCGTACCGGGATGCCGTCGACCTGACGGGCGATGTGAATCTGGGTCAGCCGGTCGTTGATGGCCTGGACCCGGGGCTCGGCCAGCTCGAGCGGGTCGAGGCGCAGCTCGTCGGCGTGGTGCTCGACAAACGCCTCGATGGCCCGCGCCGTGATTCTTTCGCGGTCGGCTGTCGTGCGCGGAGGCGCCCGGTCGAAATCCGACCACTGGAGATCGTTGCCGACACCGCTGCCGGGGATCAACGGCCGGGTGATGATCAGCGTGCCGAAGCGGCCGGTGCGCGGGTCGACAAAGGCCCGTTCGCTGCGCGCGCCCAGCCGGTTCAGCGCCGGGCTGAAGCGGCTGGCGGCCTGGCTTTCGAGTTCGCTGACCGGCTGGTAGACGCTCCCCCACCACAGCGTGTCGTGCCGGAATTCCCGGTCGTGGAGTGGGTGCCCGTGGCCCGGAACAATGGCCATGACCGGAATGGACGCGCAGCCAACCATTGCCAGCGCGAGAGCCTGGAGAATTCGCATGATGGGACGCCTCTGGTTTGTTTTTTTTCTTGATTTAGCCGGCAAGGCTAGCAGCTTGGTGTCCCGGTCACAAACGCAGCCGGTTCAGAGTACGCCGTCACGCTTCTTGTCCACTCGGTACCAGGCCCATAGCAGTCGGGCGGCGACCGCGCGCCAGGGTTGCCAGGCCAGGGCGCGCTGGCGCAGTTCGGCTTCCCGCGGGCGTTCGGGCCAGTTGAACAGCGAGCGGGCGGCTTCCTGCAGTGCCAGGTCGGCCGGGGCGAACACGTCGGCCCGGCCAAGCGAGAACAGGGCGTAGATTTCGGCCGTCCAGCGGCCGATGCCGGGCACCTCGATCAATTGCTCGATGACCGCCTCGTCGTCGAGCTTGCGCAGGCCGGGAAAATCGATGCCGGCCGCGGCCAGCGCCCGAGCGTAGCGAACCTTCTGGCGCGACAGGCCCGCCGAGCGCAGCAAATCGTCCCCGGCTGCGCCAATGGCGTCCGGTGTGGTCAGGCCGGCGGCCTCCAGCCGGCCCCAGATGGTGCCAGCCGCGGCGACGCTGAGCTGCTGGCTGACGATGGCCTGCAGCAGCGCCTCGAAGCCGTCCTCGCGCAGCCGCAGCGGCGGCGGGCCGGCCTGTTCGATGACAATCGAGAACCGCGGCTCGACGCGCACCAGGGCGTGGCAGCCGCGCTCGAGATCCTCGCGACAAGTAATGACAGGGGGACTCGGAGCTGTTGCAGTCGGCGGGGTCATGATTACTAACGGTCTCATTATTGAGCAGACACTCAGAGCTACGGACGCGTTTGCCTGCAAGGCGCGCGAGTGCAGGCATAGCATGCTACGTCAAATGAGCGCAACGCAGCAGGCAAATGCGTCCGTAGCTCCCTGCGGGCTTGACTGTCAGCGCTTGTGGCTGCGTTCCCGATGCTTGATGTAGGGGCGGCTACGTCGGCGCATCGGCGCCTTGCCACAAGCGCTGACAGACGGAAGCTGAGTGTCTGCTCAATAATGAGACCGTTAGTTAAGCTGGGTTCAGGGCGGATTCAAGCGGAATCGCGATTATAGTGGTCACAATACGAAAGGCTCGTGCGTCGGGCCATGAATGCAATGCAATCAGGAGGTTTTCATGTCGGGTTCCAATCAATGGGCGAAGTTTTCGCTGACGCTGCTCGCAGCGCTGCTACTGGCGGCCTGTGCCACCACCACCGACCCGTGGACCGGCGAGGAGCGCCAGACGCGCACCGGCTCCGGCGCGGCGATCGGTGCCGGGGTCGGCGCGGTCATCGGTGCGATTTCCGGCGGTGACCGGCTGCAGCGCGCGGCCATCGGCGCGGGCATCGGCGCGCTCGGCGGCGCGGCGGTGGGCAATTACATGGACCGCCAGGAAGAAGAGCTCCGGCGCCAGCTCCGGGGTACCGGGGTCAGCGTGACCCGGCGCGGTGACGAGATCATCCTCAACATGCCGGGCAATGTGACCTTCGATTTCGATTCGGCCGGGCTCAACCCCGAGTTCTTCGAGGTGCTCGATTCGGTCGCACTGGTGGTCGAGGAGTTCGACCAGACCGTGCTCATTGTTGACGGGCATACCGATTCGGTCGGCCGGGCCGAGTACAACCAGCGCCTGTCCGAGCGCCGCGCCGACAGCGTTGCGCGCTACCTGGTCAGTCAGGGAATTGCCCCGGTGCGCATCGATGCCTACGGCTATGGCGAGGAATACCCGATCGCGAGCAACGAGACCGAGGTCGGGCGGGCGCAGAACCGGCGCGTCGAGCTGACCCTGATGCCGGTCACCGGCTGACTCGATCGCGATGTCGCATACCCCGCGCGCCTTGCTGTGGATGCTGGTCTTTGTCGGCGTCGTAGCGCTGATCGCCGGGCTGTTGTTCGAGCCCCTGGCGCTGGCCTTTCGGGCCAACCCGGTATTCAACGGCCTGATCCTGGGTGTGCTGGCGATCGGCCTGCTGATCAACTTCCGCCAGGTCGTCATCCTCGGCCCGGAGCGGCGCTGGATCGAGCGTTTTCGCGATGCCGACAACGCCCGGCCCGCCGGCCGGACCCGGCTGCTCGGCGCCATGGCGAGGATGCTCGAAGGCGGGCCGGGTGAGCGCTTCAGCCTGTCGACACTGTCGCTGCGCACCCTGCTCGACGGGGTGCGCCTGCGGCTGGACGAGTCGCGCGATATCTCGCGCTATTTCATCGGCCTGCTGGTGTTTCTCGGTCTGCTGGGTACTTTCTGGGGGCTGCTCGACACGCTGCGCGCCGTGGGTGATGTCATCCAGGGCCTGAGCCTTGACGAGCAGGCCGGCAGTGACTTTTTCCTCGAGCTTCGCGACGGGCTTCAGGCGCCGCTGTCGGGCATGGGTACGGCCTTCAGCTCCTCGCTGTTCGGCCTGGCCGGGGCCGTGGTGCTGGGTTTTATCGACCTGCAGGCCGGCAGCGCCCAGAACCGCTTCTACAACGACCTAGAGGAATGGCTATCGGGCCAGACCCGGCTGGCCAGCGGGCTGCTGGCCGCCGGCGAGGAGGCAAGCGTGCCGGCCTACATCGAGGCGCTGCTCGAACAGACCGCCGATGCGCTGGAGCAGCTCCAGCGCCTCATGCAGCGCGCCGAGGAAGACCGCCGGGCGGCCGACGCGCGGCTGGGCGAGCTGGCTACCGAGCTGGCGCGCCTGACCGAGCAGGGGCAGGGCGAGCGCCGCAGCCTGGTGGCCATGGCGCGCAGCCAGACCGGCCTGCAGTCGGTTCTCGAGCGTCTTGGCGACAGCCTGGATGCACGCGAGGGCCAGGACACCGCCATTCGCGACGGGCTGCGCGACCTGGCGCGGGCCACCGACAAGCTCCACGCCGGGCTCGATGAGGACCGCGAGCGCCTGATCGGCACCCTGCGCGAGGAAATTCGCCTGCTCAGCCGCGTCATGGCCCACAACCGCAAGGACGGCCGGGAGTAGCCCGGCGATGTTCGGCAACAGGCGCCGCTCCCGCGCCGGCATGGATATCTGGCCGGGCTTTGTCGACGTACTGGCCACCATCCTGCTGGTGTTTGTCTTCGTGCTGATGTTTTTCGGCGTGGCGCAGTTCTACCTGACCAACGTGGTGGGGGACCGCGACCGTGCCCTGGTCGAGCTCGAGCAACGCATCGCCGAGCTGGCCGATAGCCTGTCCATGGAACGGCGCGAGCGCCGTGCGCTGGAGACCCGACTGAGCGATCGCTCGCGCGAACTCGAGGCGACCCTGGCCACGCGCGACGTGCTGGCCAGCGGCCTGCGCCTGAGCGAGTCCGAGCGGGCCCGTCTGGAAGCCGAACTGGCCGCGAGCGAGGGTCGTCTGGCGACTGCCGAATCAGCGCTTGCCGAACGCTCCGAGGCGTTGCGGGCCACCGAATCGGAGCTCGCCGAGCGCAGCGCCGAAGTCGACGAGCAGCGTCAGCGCACTGCCGAGGCCACCGCACGCCTGGAAGCCCTGCACGACGATGTGCAGGCGCTGCGTGATCAGCTCGCCGCGGTGTCGCAGGCACTGGCATTTGCCGAGGCCACGGCCGCGACCCAGCGTCTGGAAATCGAGGACCTCGGGCAGCGGCTCAATATCGCCATGGCCGAGCGGGTCCAGGAACTCGAGCGCTACCGCTCGGAGTTCTTCGGACGCCTGCGCGAGGTGCTCGAGGATATCGAGGAAATCGAGATCGACGGCGACCGTTTCCGCTTTCAGTCGGAGCTGTTCTTTGCCTCGGCCTCGGCCGAGGTTGGCCCGGAAGGTCGCCGGGCACTGGATCAGCTCGCCGGCATTCTGGAGCAGGTCAGCGAGCGCATCCCCGATGATGTGGATTGGGTACTGCAGGTCGAAGGCCATACCGATTCGCGGCCCATCGCGACCGAGCGCTTTCCCTCCAACTGGGAGCTGTCGGCAGCGCGCGCGACCAGCATCGTGCACTACCTCATCGACGAAGGCATCCCGCCGCAGCGCCTGGCCGCGGCAGGATTCGGCGAGCATCAGCCGGTCGACCCGGCCGACGATCCGCAGGCCTGGGCGCGCAACCGGCGCATCGAACTGCGCCTGACCAGCCGCTGAGAAAACTCGTGCTGCCAGCCGGCCGGGCCGATGGGATGTCCGGTCGGGCTCCGGACGCGTGGCGAAGTCGCCCGACCGGACACCCCATCACCCCGTCCGATCCAGAGGCGCATTCCGTTGCTTCGATTTGCCATTGACCTCGACAAATTGATACGGTTTTTTTAGCGGGGCAAGCGTTGGTTGAATGATGTCGCCTTTTCAGGGCTCGGCCTCGCCGCGATAACGCTCGAACCAGTCAACTACCCAGGCCGGTTTGGCCATCAGGTTGCTGGGCCGGATGTGCAGGCCGTGAGAGGCATCCGGGATGCGCACCATGGCGGTGTCGATGCCGCGTAGCTGCAGCGCCTGGTAGTACTGCTCGGTCTCCGAGATCGGTGTGCGGTGATCGGCCTCGCCGGTCAGCAGCAACGTCGGGGTCTCGACGCGCCCGACGTGCGAGATCGGCGAATGGGCCAGGTAGTGTTCCGGGTGTTCCCAGGGCGGGCCGGGGAACCAGTATCGGGTAAACAGGTTGTACAGGTCGGCATTGAGCACGAAACTGTACCAGTTGATGACCGGGTTGACCGCTGCGGCGGCCGCGAAGCGGTCGGTGTGGGCGATGGCCCAGGTGGTCAGCACGCCGCCGCCGCTGCCGCCGGTGATGAACAGCTCATCGGTATTGATGTAACCGCGCTCGATGACTGCGTCGACGCCGTCCATCAGGTCATCGAAATCCTCGCTCGGGTAATTGTGGTGGATCAGGTTGGCGAAGTCCTCGCCGTAGCTGGTGCTGCCGCGCGGGTTGGTGTAGACGACGACATAGCCCTGGGCGGCCATGAGCTGCAGTTCCATGGCAAACATCGGCCCGTAGGTCGCGAACGGGCCGCCGTGGATTTCCAGGATCAGCGGGTAGGTCTGCTCGGAGTCGAAGCCGGGTGGATAAATGATCCAGCCCTGGATATCGCGCCCGTCGGTCGAGGCGGTGTACCAGAATTCCTCGACCGGACCGATATCGCGCTTGACGAGCAGATCGCGATTGAGATCGGTGAGCGTCGCGTGCCGGTTGCCGTCGATGACCGCCAGCTCGGCCGGGCGGTCGGTGTGGGCCCGGGTGTAGGCGATCAGTCCGCTGCCCGAGGCGTGGAAATCACCGCGCGCGTAAGGGCGGCTGAAATAGGTGCCGCCGAGGCGGTCGGTGAGCACTTCCCGGGCGCCGTCGCGTGCCTGGCGTGCCAGGTGGGGAGCGCCGTGATGGTCGTACTGGATCAGCAGGCCGTCGCTGTCGGACAGCCACTGGAAGGCAGCGATGTCGCGGTCGAGGTCCTCGGTCAGGTTGGTGACCTCGCCGCCGTCGATGGGCATGACGTGCAGCCGGTTGGCCTGGTGGGAAAGCTTTCGGTCCTCGAAGCCGAGCCAGGCCAGGTAGCGACCGTCGGGCGAGACCCGGGGGCTGCGGTGCGGGCCGGCTTCCGGGTTGATCCGTTCGAGTTCGCGCGATTCGATTTCGAGACGGTAGATATCGGCTTCGAGCGGCCGGCGGTGGGCGTCGTCGCGACGGTTGGCGGTCAGGTAAAGCGCCGAGCCATCGGGGTGCCAGGCGATGTCGCCGTGGTCGTGCTCGCCGTCGGTCAACTGGATCGCCGAGCCGCCCTCGGACGGAATCAGGTAGACCTGACGATTGCCCTCGGGCAGGTAGCCACGACCGTCGGCGCGGTAGACCGGCCGGTCGATGTAGATCGGCGGCGCGGCCCAGTCGGCCCCTTCGGGGCGGCCCGGCAGGGTGACCGGGGAGGGGCGTTCGCGCTCGGTGAACATCACGAAGGCCAGCCAGCGACCGTCGGGTGACCATTCGATCTGGCCGGCGGATTCCGGCAGCTCGCTGATGCGAACGTCGCGGCCGCTGTCGAGCCAGAGCATGTGGATCTGGCCGTCGGCCCGGTAGGCCAGGCGCTTGCCGTCCGGCGACCAGCGCGGCGAGCTGGCGTCGACATCCTTGTCGGTCAGCGGCTGCAGGTCGTCGCCATCGGGGTCGGTCAGCCACAGCGTGCTGCGCCGACGGTCGCGGTTGCGGTCCATCCAGTTGCGAACGAACACGATGCGCTCGCCGGCCGGGTCGGGGCGCGGGTCGCTGACCGCCTCGAGTTCGAAGACGTCGTCGTACTCGAGCGCTCGGGGCTCGGCGGCCAGCGCGCCGGCCCACAGCAGGCCGAGGAGCGCGAGGGGGGCGAGGGTCAGTCGGGTCGGGCTTGTCATGGGGCGTCTCTGGTTATTTTGATTATTATGCCGGAGCCCGGCGCGCCGGTCCGGCTTCAGGGGCGGTCGTCGAAATCGTTTTCGAACAACCACTCCTCGTCCGAGCCTTCCTCGATGCCTTCGAACAGGTAGGTCGACAGGTAGCGCTCGCCGGTATCGGGGATCATCGACAGAATCGTCGAGCCCTCGGGTGCGCGCTCGGCCAGCTTGAGCGCGGCGGCGACCGTGCCGCCCCCGGACACGCCGGTGAAAATGCCCTCCCGGCGGGCCAGGTCGCGGGCCACGTCGCGGGCCTCGTCGTCGGTGACCGGGATGATTTCATCGGCGATTTCGGTGTTCATGATTTGCGGAATGAAGTCCGGCGTCCAGCCCTGGATCTTGTGCGGCTCCCAGGCCTTGCCGGCCATCAGCTGGGCGGTGTCGGGTTCGGTGGCGATGACCTTGAGCTCCGGCCGGGCGAGTTTGAGCATCTCGCCGGCGCCGGTCATGGTGCCGCCGGTGCCCCAGCCGGTGACAAAATAGTCGAGCCGGCGCCCGGCGAAATCGCGCAGGATTTCCGGACCCGTCGTGTTGCGGTGATATTCCGGGTTGGCCTGGTTTTCGAACTGCCGGGCCAGGAACCAGCCGTTTCGCTCGGCCAGTTTCGCGGCCCGCGCGACCATGCCCGAGCCCTTTTCCTCCTTGGGCGTGAGGATGACCCGGGCGCCGAGTGCGCGCATCAGCTTGCGCCGCTCGATCGAAAAGGTCTCGACCATCAGCGCCACGAACGGATAGCCGCGCGCAGCGCAGACCATGGCCAGGGCGATGCCGGTGTTGCCCGAGGTGGCCTCGACCACGGTCTGCCCCGGGCTGAGCTCGCCACGGCGCTCGGCGTCCTCGATGATGGCGATCGCCAGCCGGTCCTTGACCGATGCCATGGGGTTGAAGAACTCGATCTTGGCGAAGGCATCGATGTGCTTCGGAAACAGGCGGTTGAGCCTTACCACCGGGGTGTGGCCGATGGTTTCGGTGATGCTGGAATGGATCATGGGGGCGATTCGCCGGGTGACTTGATCAAATCATAAACCCGGCGTTGTCGGTATGGCGAAAAGTCTTTCTGATTACGTAGGCGCCTCAGCTATATCCTGGCGCACAACGCGGTACGGGATCGGGGCGGCGTAGGCTGGGCCTACGTGCCCGGCGGACCTTTGGGAAGCTCGTGCTGCTAGCTCGGCCACCGGCCGGGCCGATGGGGTGTCCGGTCGGGCTCCGGACGCGTGGCGAAGTCGCCCGACCGGACACCCCATCACCCCGGCCGATCCAGAGGCGCTGTGCGCTGCCCAGATTGACCATTGACCTTGCCAACCGAGGCAGCGCAAGCGACAGGCGGTGTCTCAATGGCGGGGGCTGGCGATACATCCTGTCTTATTCAGCACCCTTCCGTCGCGAGACGCCCCGGAGGCAGTGCCTGAGCGTGTCGCAGCAGGTAGCATGGTGAATAAGGCGTTCAGTCCAGGGTCAGTTCCTCGGCCGGCTCGCGCAGGTTGTAGCGCGAGGCCAT
>CAYQJJ010000090.1:7278-10195 GCA_964417745.1 uncultured Wenzhouxiangella sp. | reverse complement strand
TAGACCCAGTTCGACAGATGCTCCCGGCTGAGTACTTCGACGATGTAGTCGGCAGCCTGGCCGCCGCCGTTGGCGCGCTCGTCGATGATGACCGCCTCGCGGTCGAGCTGGGCGTGGAACATGCGGTTGAAATAGGTAAAGCCGGCGCCGGCGGTGTTGGGCAGGTAGATATACCCGACGCGCCCGTCGCTGGCCTCCTCGACGGCGCGGCGGTTGTCCTCGATCCAGCCCCACAGTCGCAGCTCGCCTTCCGAGCCAACCGGCTCGATGACCAGCTCGCGGCTGTCGCTGCCGTCCGGGCTGGGGCCAACGCGGAGCGTGATCTGCTCATCGACGGTATCGCGAAGGTGGCGGAACAGGTTGTCGCCGGCATCGATTTGGCGGCCATTGATGGCCAGGATGTATTCGCCAGCGGACGCCTCGCTGCCCGGGCGCGCCAGCGGGCCGCGCAGGAACGGGTTGTAAGACTCGCCGGTATAGACCCGGCTGATGCGCCAGCGATTGGCCTCGATTTCAAAGTTGGCGCCCAGCAGCCCGAAATCGGGGCCATTGTCGCGGTGCACATCGCCACCGCCGACGCGGTTGTGGCCGGCGTGCAGCTCGGCGATCATCTCGACCATCAACGCGTTGAGATCCTCGCGCCGGCCGACGTGGTCGACCAGCGGCCGGTAGCGCTCGTAGACCGCGTCCCAGTCAAGGCCGTGCAGGTTGTCGGCGTAGAAGTACTCGCGCTGCATGCGCCAGCCCTCGTCGAAAATCTGCGCCCACTCGCGCTTGGGATCGATGGCCATGCGCAGGTCCGAAAGGTCCAGCGACTCCGGGCTGATCTCCTCGCCCAGCTCGGCCACCGCGAGGCTGCCATCGACGGCGTGGATGAGCAGGTGCTTGCCAGCCGCCGCGAGGTCAAAACCGCGCAGGCCCACGTGCAGCGTCCCGGCCTCGCGCGATTCCATGTCGAAGCGCTGCAGGCGGTCCTCGCTCAGCGCGCTCTGCCCGGGTGGCTCGACCGTGGCGCCGGGCTGGGCGCGCTGCATGTAATACAGGTTCCCGTCGGCCCCAACCTGGAGGCCACCGTAGTTGCCCTTGGCCACTGGCAGCGCGACCTGACGCTCGAACAGGCCGTCGAAATCGATGCGAGTTTCGACTTCCTCCCCGGACTCCTCGTTTTCCTCCGTGGCCTCTTCTCCCGGGGTCTCGTCGCCGGTGCGAGGGGCCAGCGGCGAGTCGCCGTCGGCGGCCAGCACCAGCGCATAGAGACCGGCGCGGTAGGGCCGCTCCTGGCTGGTCATGTCGAGGCCGAACTGGATCGGGCCGGAGTTGGTCGAGGCGGCGAAGAACAGATACTCACCGTCGGGGCTGAAAGCCGGCGCGGCGATATCGGCCATGCCATCGCTGACCCGACGGACCCGCCCGCTGTCGAAATCATGAACCATCAGATCGCGGTAATAGTTGCCCCGGCGAAGCGTATAGGCCAGGTAGCGACCATCGGGCGAAAGCGCCACGTCGAAACCACCCTCGCGTTCGTTGCGGGCGATCTCGCTGCGCGTCCCGTCGGCCAGGTCGATGACGTGCAGGCCAAGCCGGTTGTCCGTATAGACAATGCGACCGTGGTCGGCATCCCAGGCGATCAGCTCATGAAAATCCGGGCCCAGCCGGTAGCGCCGTGGCGCCTCCAGACCGGCCTGGTCGACCACCGCCAGCGACTGACCTTCCAGCGACTCGACCACCCAGGCCACCTCATCACCGGCCGGCGACCAAAGCGCGGTGTACTCGCGCACGCCGTCGGTGGCGCTGAGATTGCGCGTCGAACCGTGCTCGACCGGCACGCTGAAGACCTCGCCGCGCGCGGTGATCAGGGCGCGCTTGCCGTTGGGCGAGAGCCGGGTGGATTGAATCTGCCCGCTCACATCGCGCCAGGTCTCGCGCAGCTGTGGGAGATCCGGGTCGATACGAATATCGATTGCCTGGACCTGCTGGTCGTCCAGATCGAAGCGATGCAGACGCCCGCCGGCTTCAAAGACGACCGTGCGACCGTGGCCGCTGGCCGAGCGAATATCCCACTCGTCCTGGTCGGTGAGCCGGTCAATGGCCCCGCTGTCCGGGTCGAAGGAAAACAGGTTGAAGCGCTTGTCATGGCGGTCGGAGAGAAAATGGACCCGTCCGTCGAGCCAGAACGGCTCGATGTCGTTGACCCGCTCACCATCGATATCGATGACGGTCCCGGCGTTCGGGTCGAGCAACCGGATCGACGGCGTGGTACCGCCGCGATAGCCCATCCAGCCGGCGCTGCCGCCGTAAAGGCCGTTGTAGGCCGGGCCGTGGTCGATATAGGCCAGGCGCCGCCCGTCCTCATCCCACTGGCCGCGGAAAAACCGCGCCGCCATCTGCCGCACCGGCGCGCCGCCGTCAACCGGGACGTGGTAGAGCTGCGCCGAGCGCCCGTGATCGGTCTCGCGGCGCGAGGCAAAAGCCACCTGCTGGCCGTCAGCGCTCCAGCCGACCGGCACATCAGCGGCCGGGTGCCAGGTCAGGCGCTGCGGCTGTCCGCCGTCAGTCGAGATCACGTAGACGCTGGTATTGCCGTCGTAGGCGGCTGAAAACGCGATGCGCTCGCCGTCGGGCGAGAAGCGCGGGTTGGCCTCCTCGGCAGCACTGCTGGTCAGGCGGCGCGGGTTGGCCCCGTCAAGGTCGGCCAGCCACAGATCACCGGCGTAGACAAAAGCCACCTGCTCGGCCGAAACGGCGGGTTGTCGCAGCAGGTGGGTGGGTTCGGCCTGGGCCGGTACGGCCAGCACGACAAGGGTCAGGGCAAGCAGGGGCTTGAGGATCGGCATTCGTCGGCTCCGGATTGGGGGCATTATGGGATTGGGGGCATTCTGGGACTAGCGACCTTACCCCAAATCGAGCGCTAAGGCAC
>CAYQJJ010000090.1:0-7178 GCA_964417745.1 uncultured Wenzhouxiangella sp. | reverse complement strand
GGATTGGGGGCATTCTGGGACTAGCGACCTTACCCCAAATCGAGCGCTAAGGCACGTCCAATGGAGGGCCCGGGTTGCGGAGCGCTGACGGGCTTGCGGTACCCTTGGCGCTTTAGCCGTGAACTTCAAAGTATGCCGATCGACCAGCAATTCATCCACCGGATTCCACCTGGCGACGATCTCGAACGCCGCGTCTGCGACCACTGCGGCTTTGTCGACTACCAGAACCCGAAGATCGTGGTCGGCAGCGTAGCCACCTGGGAAGACCGTGTTCTGTTGTGCCGGCGCGCCATCGAACCGCGCGCCGGGTACTGGACGCTGCCGGCCGGCTACCTGGAGTTGAACGAAAGCGCCGAAGCCGGTGCGCTCAGGGAGGCCTGGGAGGAAGCACGGGCGAGGCTGGTGATCGACCAGCTGCTGGCCACCTACGCCATCACCCGCATCAGCCAGGTCCAGCTCATCTACCGCGCGCGGCTCAGCGACCCGGAGGTGGCCGCCGGGCCGGAGTCGCGCGAGGTGGGCCTGTTCACCTGGGACCGGATTCCGCGCGATGAAATCGCCTTTCCGTCGGTACACTGGGCGCTCGAGGACTTTCTTGCCACCGCCGAGGAAGCCCCTTTCGCACCGCGCGCGCGAACCGACGCCGGCGAAGGGGGACTCTGACTTCGAGCCGCAGGCTGCTTGTACGTCCTTTCTACCTCTTGCGCTGATTGAGCGCAGGGGGCCACAAATGACCGGAGAGTGTTTCGATGACTGCCAAACATCTGCCCATTTCGCTACTTGCCCTGCTCGTGCTGGCTGTACAAGCTGTCGCCGCGGAGCCGATTCTGGAAGACCATGACCGCAACATCCACATTCCCCCCACCGATGAGCTCCAGCAGACCCTCCGGGTTGGTGCCGTCTACAACGACGAGGAGTTCCAGCTGCGCTACGAATTTGGTGTCGATGAACCCAGCTGGTATCACCAGTACTGGCGCTACGAAGACGGCGACTGGGTGCGCTACGGCAGCGGCTCGCCGGGCCCCGACGAGCATCATCTCTACGAAGACCGCATCTCGATGATGCTGGACGACGGCGGTGTCGATGGATTCGATCGCTATGGCGGGTGGATGCTGATCCACGAAGGGATGCGAACACTTACTTCCGCGGTAGGCGATGATGAGGTGAGCGCGCACCAGAAGCTCGGTCGGGAAATGGGCCGGTCGGATGTGCGCAAGTACCTTCCCGCCACCCGCACTGGCGAGCCGGACGAAGTCTCGTGGGATCGGTTGCGCCCCGACGATGAGCTCGATGAACTGCGAGCGGCCGGGTACTTTCTCGATTTGTGGCAATGGCGTGCCCACCGCAGCCATCCGGTCGGCCATGCGGACAATACGCTGGTCGCCCATTACCGGCTGTCGGCCGAAGGCCGGAGCATGTATACCGACAACTGGGACGAGCAGGCGCGACAACCGGCCTACATGTTCGACCCGGACAAGGTCGGCAAGGTGGCGCTCGACTGGGATCGCCTGATCGCGCGCGAGTACGGCCAGGATGATCCGTATTTCCTGTCGGAGGACAACTCGGTGGCGTTCGATCCGGACCACGACTGGCAGGAAGGTGATGTCCTGCCCCAGCGGTTTCTGCGCCGACCCGACGGTAGTCGCGGTGCAATCCGGGCCGAGGGCTCGTATTCCGAAGGAGCCTGGCGTGTGCGCCTGACGCGTTCACTGGAGGCTCCCGACCCTGGCGACAGCAAGAAGCTGGCCGATGGTGAAACTTATCACGTGGCCTTCGCGGTACACAGCGGTGGCGTCGGCGCCCGCTGGCATCGGGTGTCGTTGCCGCTGACGCTTGGCCTCGGGATTGAACAGGCCGACCTGACGGCCGTGCGCGTGAACGGCGACCTCGACGAGGCCGAAGTCGAATGGCACGAGGTAGGCCTGATTTATCCGGGACAGGTGACCTGGCAATGGTTGAATTCGGACCATCCGGGAGCAGCACTGGTGCGTGCGGGCGAACTCAGCGTGCACGACCAGCACGCGCTGGAAGAACTGATCGAATTCATTGTCGAGGATGAGCGCACCCGCCTGGGTGGCGAGTGAGCATGCTGGAATCAGCCTGAGAGCATCGCCTGCAGGCGCGGGCGCAGGCGCAAAAAAGCCCGGTAGGCCAACTCCAGCATCCAGAGCACCGGCCTGAGCCGGGCCAACAGGCCCAATGGTCGAAGTACGGGAATAGCCCGCCACATGGCAGCGAACGCCTCGGCACCGTCGACGATTTGATTTCCCTCGCGAGCATGAAACCGCGCCAGCAGCTCGGCCCGATCAATCGGACAATCAACCGGACAATCGTGGCGATCGGAATCGACATCGACAAACTCGATCCGGCCGCGCCGGTCGAGGCGGCGCATCAACGCGATTTCGCGCCGGCACAGTGGGCAGGCCCCGTCGTACCACACGGTCACCGTCATCACGGTTCGGCCAATCCAGCTTCGACCAAACCGGCTTCGACCATAAGATCCGGGATGTGCTTCTTGAACGCGAAGAACCCGCGGGTGGCATGCGGCCAGGCGCGCTCGTCCCAGCCACGCCGAAGTCGGCGAAGCACCAGCCCTGTCTCGGCAAGATCAGCCTCCAGACGCACCAGCCCGTCGGCGACGGGACCGACCGGCGCGTACGGGGTAACCACCGTCGACACCCCGGCCGCACGGGCCGCATCGATGACCGGTGCGGAATCAAGACCCTCGTGCACGGGCACATCCCGATCCAGCCACTCGCCGAGGCGCCGCGCGCAATCATCGGCGGCACCTCGGACAAACGCGCCTGCCTTGTCACCGAACGGCCAGGAATGGTCGGCGTGGCCGCTGGCGCTTACCAGTGCGGTGCGTACCCGTCCGGCAGCCAGCCCCAGCGATTGTGGATGCAGATCTTCACCGTGGACCAGCAACAGCACGTTTTCAGCAATCGCCTCGGGGTCGGCAGCCGGTGGTGGGCTGGCAGGTTTCGGAGGCGGTTCAGGCTCGTCAATCGCCGGGGCTTCGGTCGCCAGCTGGTCGGGTCGAAAACGACCGTTGGTGAATTTTTCAATGTTGTCCGGGCGGGCCAGATAGGTCTTGCCCGGGGTCTGGAGCCCCGCTACCCAGCGCCAGCCCAGGGTGTTGGAGGCCGGATCGGCATCGAGCAGGTGGCGCAAGAAGAAATCGGCACCGAGCGACCAGGGCAGGCCAAGGGTAAAGATCCAGATCGAGGCAAACCACATGCGCGCGTGATTGTGCAGATAACCGGTCTCGACCAGCTCGCGCGCCCAGTCATCGAAGCCCTCGATGCCGGCGCGCCCTTCCTCGGCGCGTTGCACGGCCGTGGCCAGCCCGGTGTTCTGTCCAAGGCGCTGGCGCTGGCGATCGCGCTCGGCGGCAAATCTCTGCCACACGGCCGGGCGCATCTCCAGCCAACCCTTCCAGTAGGTCCGCCAGCACACCTCCTGGATGAATTTTTCGGCCGTGCCGGGCGCGAAATGATTCAGGGTCGCGGCCAGAACCTCGCGTTCGGTGATCACGCGGTGACGAATCCACGGCGAGAGCAGCGAGACATTGTCGCGCTGCCCGGGGCCGTTATCGGTGTTGCGCTCAGCGGCGTACTTTCGCCCGCTTCCTGGCGCGAAGTCTTGCAGGCGAGCTAGCGCCGCCGCCCGGGTCGGTGACCAGTTCAAATCCTTGTTCATGAACCGGAGCATAGGCCCAGGGCTGTAGTGCCGGTGTGAGCCGTTTCGAAGGAGCCAAACCACCGCCGTTGACAACTTCCTCATCTGACGTTGACTTCAAGCGCATGCCCGCGTCCGATGATGTCATCGCGTTACCACAATCAACTCACGCCTCAAAAGGAAAAACTCGTGAAGACTCTCAAAGCACTTACGATTGCACTACTGATGTCAGTATCGGCGCTGGCCTGGTCACAGCAGGCTGAAGCCAGCAACATTCTCGAAACCGCCGAAGAAGCCGGGCAGTTCAATACCCTGCTGACCGCCATCGAGGCCGCGGGTCTTACCGATGCACTCAGCGGCGAAGGTCCGTTTACCGTATTCGCCCCGACCGACGCGGCATTCGCGGCGATCCCCGAAGATGACCTGCAGGCGTTGCTTGACGACCCCGATCAGCTCAGCGCCATCCTGACGTACCACGTCGTCAGTGGTCGGGTTACCTCGGCTGCCGTGGCCGGCCTGGATCACGCCACAACGCTCGAAGGCTCCGAGATCACGATCGGGACCGAAGGCGAAGGCGTCACCGTCGACGATGCCAACGTGATCGCAGTGGATATCGAAGCCAGCAACGGCATCATCCACGTCATCGACGCCGTCATCACTCCCTGATGATCAGCAACATCACCGCCCGGGCCTCCGGGCGGTGACTCCATGCCCCCTTCGTGCAGGCCCGCGACACGAGCCGCGAAGCACGCACCCACCGGAATACTCCACGTCTTTCCTGTACAGGGCACAACCGCTGTTCATCCTGCCCAAACCATCCACAATGTACCAAGCGTCGCGGTGGTCGCGAGCAGGGCCAGAACCCCGAACCGCAGGGCGAACACCAGAACAAATGCGATGGTGGACAAAACCAGCATCGGAAATTCAACACTGCCCGGAACCGGCAACGTAATATCCACGCCGAAACCTTCAATCCGGTGGTGCTCTGCAAACAGCGCATTGACGCCAAACCACAACGCCAGGTTGGCAATCACTCCAACCACAACGGCAGTGATTGCCGCCATTGCCGCGGAAAGCGCGTGATTTGCCCGCAGCTTCTCCACATACGGTGCCCCGGCGAAAATCCAGAGAAAACAGGGCAGGAAGGTCACCCACAGAGTCAACAACGCGCCCATGGAGGCATACAACAGGCTGCCTTCGACAGCCGCCTCCCGGTAAGCGGCGAGAAACCCGACGAACTGCGTTACCAGGATGAGAGGGCCGGGTGTTGTTTCGGCCAGGCCGATCCCCTCGAGCATTTCGCCGGGCTGCAGCCACTGAAAGTTCTCTACCCCTTGCTGGGCAACATAAGCCAGCACGGCATACGCACCACCAAATGTAACCGTCGCCATCTTCGAGAAGAAAACCGCGATCTGGGAGAACACGTTGTCGTAGCCCAGCAATACCAGCAATCCGGCCACGGTCAATAGCCATAGCAGCAAGCACGCCAGGGCTGCTCGTCTGGTGCCGGGGCGAACAATGGGTTCCGTGTCGATATCAGGTGTGGCTTGGTGTGTACCCTGCACCGCCATCCGCCGCGCCACGAGGTAGCCTATGGCTCCTGCTCCGAGAACCACCAGCGGGAACGGCAGATCGAATACAAACAAGGCGACGAATCCCGCCACCCCCAGGACCGGCATCAAGGTCCCCTTCAGCGCTCGCCCACCGATACGTATCAATGCCTGCAGAACAATAGCGAGTACCGCTGCCTTAAGCCCCAGAAACACGCCTTCGACCACCGGCAGATTTCCAAGCGACACGTACAGCCACGAAAGTGCGAAGATAGCCAGCGCGCCCGGAAGTATGAACAAAACACCCGCGACAATGCCGCCTTTCACCCCATGCAACAACCATCCCACATAAGTAGCCAACTGCTGAGCTTCCGGACCCGGCAAAAGCATGCAGTAGTTGAGCGCATGCAAAAACCGGTTCTCACCCAGCCATTGCTTTTCCTCGACCAGGATTCTGTGCATCAAGGCAATTTGCCCTGCGGGCCCGCCAAAACTCAGCAACCCGATCCGTGCCCAGACAGCAAGCGCCTCCTTGAAATCAACTTCGCGCAACGTTGCTTGCTTGATAGGCTTTAGAGAGGCACATTACCGACTACTCAAATACCGTATTCACGCTCAACCTTCGCCACACGAACCCGAAAGCTGGAATACCAGGCCCGACGGCCAAGCCGCTGGGCCTCCTGATGCTCAGCATTTTCTTTCCAATTGCATATTGCCTCGAGCGAATCCCAGTAGGAAACCGTAATGCCCAAGCCCTCCCTCACGGACTCGATACCCAGAAATCCGGGCTGTCTTGACGCCAGCTCCACCATCCGCTGGGCCATTTTGTCGTATCCCCGGTCCCCGTCCGTACGGAGGCTGCTGAAAATCACCGCATAATAGGGCGGCTCGGGGGTGTCGCATAGGTTTGACATAGCTCCCTCCAGTGCGCCATGTGGCGGATCAGGTAGCGATCGGAATTACCGTGCTGGCTCGCTTCTTGCGGGTCTGATGGAGGGCCGGCCCGTAAGAAACCTGTGCCAGTTTTCAGCTATCTGCATCGATCGCCTCGCTCTTCGATTCGAGATAGCAGACCAGCCCACCGGTCCTATCGGCTGTGAAGTTGTAGAACCAGCCAGCAACAAGCCCTCCTATGTAGCCGTAACCAGCGAGGATGAGTGGATTGATGAACAGGACGATGAGATTTCTAGAGCCCTCTATGGTGTACTGAATAGGGCCTCCGAGGGTAACTTCTGCACCAATTACCAGGAACAGGGACGCAAGGATTGAGCCGAGGACGCCAAAACAAAATAGCAGCAAGGCAAGATTCTTTCCGAGTGACCCTGGGGAAATATATCGCAACGTGGTTCTTTTCATATCTGCTCCCTATCGTTCTCCTAAACCCGGCTCGCACGACATCATCTGCGTATTCTGATACTGAAATACTCTAGGTGCAGACTAACTTTGAAATTCGCTAGGCTTCATCGGTGTGGCCATCTCGCTCTTCACCAATGATCCGGGGCACGTTCGCCTGTGTATAGCTCGATATCTGCTTTCGAGCGAATTTCCCAATTCTCCGTAGCAAGAGGCTCACGGCGAAAGAACAGGGAGTTCGAATTTCATTTTTCTCTGTCCTACACAGTCTGGGTTTTTCTTACTCAGCGCTTTTCAGTCGTGTATTACTTCTCGCCGCAACCATTGACTCGAGCCAATCTGTTGGAAATTCTCCGTCGCCTGCAGCCGGAATCAGGAGAAAAGCTGTAGCTACCCAAATTTGCGGACATCTTTGGTTTCATTTTAGCCGCACAACGAAAAGCATAATCCGCGATCCGGCGAGATGCGACGAAGCGGCTGGCGCGGAAGCTGATGACACTGTCAGGCAATGGAAAGCGGCTGTCACGCCGAACGAACGAAACTTGCTTTCACATTGGCGAGCTGGTCCCTCTGGTTCCACTCCAGGGCAGCCAA
>CAYQJJ010000089.1:0-10292 GCA_964417745.1 uncultured Wenzhouxiangella sp. | reverse complement strand
AAATCGAGGCGATATGCTTGATTCCCCCTGACCTGATAGCGATAAAAATTCTCAACATCCTCCTTATCTCCGTTCCCCTTGTAGCGAAAGAACGTTATTGGCCAATAGCTGAGCGAGACATCACTGCTACAATTTCCCCCTCCGAAGCATGCCAGCTGTTCAATTTCTGTTCCACCAAACCAGGTTGCGGCATCTGATTGCTCAACTTCTAGATTCACCCCGCCTACCGATTCATCGCCAGGGTTGTATAAAGCATGTTCTGGGTCAGCCGGTTCCATGAAACTGCCGTCGAAGGCCACCCACGGAGCGTAGTCGCGCTCGGGATCATAGAACAATGGGTTGGTATCTGCCGATTTTCCAAATACAGCGTAAATATTAGCGGGAAAAAGCTCATACCCCCACGGCAATGGAACCCAATCTCTTTCCATGAAACCCCCATACACGTCGTCTGGCCGAGGAAACATGAAAGGTCTTACTGGTCCATGAAGTGGATCTCCATCGGGAATCTGTTCCCACTGCATCGACCCCGAATCATCCAGCGTGAACATGATGTTCGGGTCGATGGCGACGCCGGAGAACAACGGGTTCTGAGCGATGTCGAGTTCGTCGGCGCTAACGCCGACCGACCAGGCCAACAGCATGGTGGCAAGCGTGGTGCGGACGCGCCAGGCTTTCGACTTAGGTGACGATGACGTGGTCGCCCGGCCCTGAAAAAACTGAACTTGATTGGCTTTCCCGAACATGGGTTACTCCTCGGTCGGTTACTGGGGCCAGAAGAAAATGCTTTGCACAATCACTTCGGCGCGCCGGGCTTCATCACCGGGGCCTTCGCCCCTGGAAACGGCCACGAAGTATTCGCCGGCAATCGGGCTGCCGTCGAGGCGCGTCCCGGCGGTTGCCGGCCGACAGGCCGAGCCGGTCGGCAGGCCATCGTCGTTGACATAGTCGTTTAGCTCGACCATGAGAATACCCCGTTCATCGTCTAGTTCGATCCACTCGGCACTAGCCCAATTACCGCCATGGCGACGTTCCAGACTGCAGTCGTTGGGCAGGCCCTGCATGTTGTGGCCCTGCCACGTATTCGCTTCAGATAGGCTGCCAGAGCGCACGCGCTGTTCGGCCTCGCGCAGCGCCTCTTCGGCACGCTGGAACGCAAGATTGTATTCGGCAACGTTGCTGGCCATGCGCTCCTGCATGATCGAGACATTGCTCGACGACAGGCCCAGCAGGGTAAGCACCAGGAGTAACATCAGTCCGACAAAAAGGGCGACACCCCGCTGTCTGCGGGGCAAGGAAGTCAATATGGGATTCATCGTTGCATCTCCCGCTCGCTCATTGCGTGATCATCCGGTTACGAAGCGCAACCGTGGTCGAGAAGGGCTGGCGCAGCAGGCGGTCTTCGGGGTGGGTTACCTGGGTGCGCGACAGGTCGAAAGTGAATTGCTCGCGCTGGACGTCGGCGGCAGCCTGTGAGCGCGCGAGAACTGAGAGGCGGACGGCCATGACCAGTCCCCAGTCGGTGACCTGGTCAGCGGTCAGCCAGAAGTCAACGAACTGGCCGTCGCCCTGGGGTGCCGGACGGCTGAAGCCGTAGAGGACCTGCATATTCTCGATGCCCTGGACTAGCTCTTCGACCACGATGTCATCGGGATCCAGGCCCGCAGACATATCGGCCCGATACAGCCCCGGTTCATCACGCGCGGCGTTGTAGCCGACGAAATAGGCAACTCGGCTTTCGCTGAACACCGATGAAGTCTCGTCGTGCTGGTGGTTCCAGGGGCTCCCGCCCGGCGGGTTATTGCCGGGCTGGCCATCCGAGCAGTTCTGCGAGGGCTTGAAAAGGTCCGGGTCGTTTCCCTGGCCCGGCCCGCCCTGAAAAATGTCGCCACCCTCGGCGCAGTTCATCACCATCACGATCCCCCGGGGAGGGATCAGGTTGCCGCCACCGTCAAGGCGAATCCGGTTGCTACTCTGAACGCCATTGACCTGCACCTCGGCAATCAACTCGACCCGCTGAACGACCAGAACATCGGACCCGGGGACAACCAGTCCGTCGAGCGCGGACGGCAACGGGCGTGTTGTTCCGTTGCGCCGGCTGCTCCAGTCATTGACGTTGGTATCGCCGGGATCGAGGTTGTCGGGCAAGGTCAGGGAATCTCCAATTCCGGTATTGGCGTATTCCCAACCAGTTACCGGTGTGTCTTGATTGAACACGTCCTCCATATCCGGATCACAATCTAGATCAAGGTGGTTGGTGACGTTTCCACGTCCGGCACAGAACCCTTCGCCACCCAGGTCGCGCAACTCGGGCTTGAGGATTTCGAGCGCGAAGCGACCGTTTTCCTGCACCCGGGCCAGGGCGTCGGCGGTGTTGTAGGTCAACCGGGAGCCAATGAACAACTGGCTGATGGCGACCAGAATCAACAGACCCAGCGCCACAGCGATCATCAGTTCGATCAGGCCGAAACCGCGGCTTCCAGAATCAGATTTGGATGGCAATCTCATATCGGTATCAAACTCTCGTGACTATGACCACGGACTCGCCTTCCTCGGGCGAGTCCTCGGCGCGCTCGTCCTTCCAGGTCACGGTGATGCGCACCTGTCCGTCGGAGGCGTTGAGGATTTCCACGGCGATATCCCCGCCTGGCAGCATCTCACCGGCCATTTCGCGCCAGCGCTCGAGCCCGGGTAGCGCTCGGTCACGCACGATTTCACGACGGTGGACGCGAAGCTGGTCGGATATCTCGTAGGCCAGGTTGGTGGCCTGGGAGCGCTCGTAGGCGGCCTGGCCGGCCTTGAGCGAGAAGGTCTGGAGCGCGGCGATGCCGAGCAGGCCGACCGAGAGCACCAGCACGGCGACCAGCACTTCGATCAGCGAGAAACCGCCCTGGCGTTTATTGGCAAGCGAAGATTTCATCAGCAATCATCCTGGGCCACGCTGGCGCGGCCGGTTCCAACGACGGTGATCAACCGGGCAGCGCCGTATTCGCAGTCGTCGCGGCGCAGCTGAAATTGCAGCGGAAAGCTGGTACCCGGCGATTCGGCGCGGCCGTTGGGAAGGTATCTGACGAACTCCGGCAAATCACCCTCGCCCTCGAAGCCGTACCTGCCGCGCAGGGACGGCCAGATTCGAATGATTTCGCCCTCGTCGATGCTGTCGTCGCCGGCCCGGTTGGCGTCGTTGACGACAATCCAGCCCTCGGACCAGTCGCCGCTGCAGTCATCGCCATCATCGCTGGCACAAACCGCCACCGGCCGGCCGCGTTTGAGCGCCTCGGTGCGCGCCAGATTGATGGCCGTGAGCAGTTCGTTGGAGCTGGTGGTGACCTGATTGTTGGCGATCATCGACTGAAACGCCGGCAACGCAAGCGACGCCCCGATCACCAGAATGACCACGACGATCATCAGCTCGATCAGGGTGAATCCACGCGTGGATGATAAGGACAAGGGCTTCTCCGCTCGGTCGGTTTGCGACATCTACGGAGTCTAGTCAATCGCCGGGGGAAGTAAAGCGGCGAATGGACGAGCGGGGGAGTTTGCCGGACGAGCGGCAATCAACCAGTCTGATTCCGGGGCTCCGAGGCCCCGGAAACGCGCAGCGCTTGGTTATTTCTTGTAACGCTGCTTGAAGCGGTCGACGCGGCCGCCGGTGTCCATGATCTTGTGCTTGCCGGTGTAGAACGGGTGGGACTTGCTGGAGACTTCCACCTTGACCAGCGGGTACTCGGCACCCTCGAACTCGATGGTTTCCTTGGTATGGACGGTCGAGCGGGTCTTGAAGACCAGGTCGCTGGACAGGTCCTGGAAAACGACCTCGCGGTACTCGGGATGAATATCTGCCTTCATGGCAATGATTCCTGCGCGGATTTGGGAAATAGCCGGATATTGTCGCGGGGATTGGGGCTGGAGTCAAGGATCAAGGATCAAGGATCAAGGATCAAGGAGCAAGGATCGGGGTTCGGGGTTCGGGGTTCGGGAAAAGCCCGGTTTGGAGGGCACGGTCTGGATTGAAATTGTTCACGTACGTGCGGTAATCTGGAGTTCGGTAACATGAGGATAACGCCATGGTCAAGTTCTTCATTGCCATTCTTGCGCTCTTTGCTGTTGGCCTTTCGGGTTGCGCCACGACCACCGAGGAAGGCAATAGCCTCCGCACCACTGACGGTCAGTACGTCCACGCGGTCGAGCGTCAGGCCCGCCGCCTCGGAGTCCGGGTCGAGTGGGTCAATCCACCGCGTGCGCGCGTTCGCGATGCCGAGCGTCGTGAACCGCAGCGGCAGCGCGACGGCGACTGAGTAACGCCTTTCCAGAGCAACCGGGCCGCTCACAGCTCGCTGGCGTCGATATCGACATGCCAGCGGGCTTGTCGGGCACCGGGCAGGTCGCGAACACGCGCCAGACAGTGGCCGATGTGGGATGACAACACACCACGCTCGTCCGCCTGCAGCCACAGCTGAAAGCGCCAGTAGCCACCCCGGCGCGCCATGATTGCCGGGATCGGCCCGGCCACTTCAACCGCACCCTGACGCAGGATTTTCGCCGCCGCGCGCAGAAAGTCGCGCGCAGCCTCGGGCTGGTGTGACTCGGCGCGCATCAGCGCCAGCGCGCGTGCCGGCGGCAGCCCGGCGGCGTGGCGTTCGGCGAGCAGTTTTTCGGCAAAACCGGGGTAGTCGCCGCGCGCGAGCTCGACCAGCAGCGGATGCTCGGGCTGGCGGGTCTGCAGCACGAACTGCCCCGCTCGCTCGCCGCGCCCGGCACGCCCGGCCACCTGGCAGACCGCCTGGCCGAGGCGCTCCGGGGCACGGAAGTCGGCGCTGAACAGCGCCTGGTCGACATCCAGTACCGCCGCCAGCGTGACGCCGGGCAGGTGATGGCCCTTGGCCAGCATCTGGGTGCCGACCAGGACGCACGGCCCGCCATCGCGCACGCCGGCGAGCAGGTTTTCGAAATCGTCGCGTCCGGTCATGCTGTCGCGGTCGACCCGGTGCACCGGAAATTCGGGAAACTGCTCGCCGAGCTGGGCCTCGAGGCGTTCGGTGCCCGCGCCCAGGGCGTCGAGCGACGGCTCACCGCATTCCGGGCAGCGCGGCGGTCGCGGCCGGTTGGCACCGCAGTGATGGCATTGCAGCCGCGCCACCTGCTGATGCCAGGTCATGTGCGCATCGCAGCGCTCGCAGTCGGCCTGCCAGCCGCAGGCGCTGCACATCAGCACCGGCGCGAAGCCACGCCGGTTGCGATAGAGCAGCACCTGCCCCCCTTGCTCGAGATGGTTGCCGATGCTGGTGATCAGTTCCGGCCCGAGCAGGCCGCGCTGACCGCGCAGGTCGGCGACCTGCCAGCGCGGCTGGCGCGCACCACCGGCGCGCTGGCTCAGTTCAAGGCGCCGGTAGCGCCCACCGGCGACATTGTTGAGGCTTTCCAGAGAAGGCGTTGCCGAGCCGAGCACGATCGGGATACCGAGACGCCGGGCGCGCAGCACCGCGACATCGCGCCCGTGATAGCGCGCGCCATCGAGCTGCTTGAACGAGCCGTCGTGCTCCTCGTCGACGACCACCAGCCCCGGCCGGGCCAGCGGCAGGAAGACTGCCGAGCGCGTGCCGACGACGACCCCGGCGCTGCCGTCGCGCGCCGCTTGCCAGCAGGCCAGGCGCTCGCCCTCGCCGAGGTCGGAGTGGTAGACATGGGCGCGCTGGCCGAGCCGCGCTTCGATGCGGCGGACGAGCTGGCCGGTCAGGCCGATTTCGGGAATCAGGATCAGCACCTGCCGGCCGCGTTCGAGCACTCGCCGGGCCGCGCGCAGGTAGACCTCGGTCTTGCCGCTGCCGGTCACACCGGCCAGCAGCAGGGCGGCAAAGCGGTTGCGCCGGGCCAGAATCGCCGCGCAGGCACGGCGCTGCTCGAGGTTCAGTTCCGGTCCTGGCTCGGCCACCCGTTCGCGCGGCAGCTCCACCGCCTCGATCAGCCCGCCGTGCTGCATGCTGCGAAGCACCGAGGCGCTGATGCCGGCCGCCAGAATTGCATCGCGCCCGACCGGACCGTCGGCCAGCCGGGAGCGCACCTCGGCCTGGCGCGGCGCGCGGCCCAGATCGGCCTGTCGGCCCGCTTCGGTCAGCGCCAGCGCCGCCGGCTGCGGTGGCCGGAACGCACGGGTTCGACGCAGCGCGGTCGGCAACACCAGGTTGACCATCTCTCCGGGGACAAAACAGTAGTAGCGTTGACACCAGGCCAGCAGGTCGATCAATTCGGCCGGAACGAGCGCGCGATCAAGGGTTTGTTCGATGGGTTTGAGGCTGGCCTCGGGCAGGTCGCTGGTCTCGGCGTGCTCGACCACCAGGCCGACCAGGCGCCGCCGGCCGAAGGGCACGCACACCCGGCTGCCCGGTTCGGGCAGCGGCTCGTCGACTGGCGCCAGAAAATCGAACAGCCCGGGCAGCGGCACGGGCACCGCGACGCGGGCGACCGCCGGGGCGGTCACCGTCCGGTCATCGGGTCGGCTGGCTTACTCGATGGGGCCACGGTCGCGAAGGTCATCGCGGTGTGCAAGCAGATGCTTTTCACGGTCGGCATGAATCAGGTCGGAAAGAATCCGGGCCGACTCGACCAGGTAGACATCGGAGCCGTTGGCCTCGTCATCATCCTCAGCCTGGGCCCCATCGCCGCCGTTTGTGCCGTCTTCCGGAGCGGTCGAAGTGCCGTCGATGAGGCCGTCGGAGTGCAGTCCACCAGCACCCAGACGGGCCTGACGGCGCTCCTCGGCTGCCTCGACTTCGGCACGGCGCTTGTTTTCTTCCAGCGAAACGGTCTTGCGGTCGCTGCGCGCTTCGATTTCTTCGAGGTACTCGATCAGATTGCGCAATTCTTCGTCATCGTCGCGCCGGGCCTGGTGGCTCTCGCGCGCCACGGCGATCAGATCCGAAAGATCGGCGATCGGCGTGAAGTCGGTCGGATCGATCTCGCCCCAGGGCAGGGCGAACTCGAGCGCGCTCTCGCCGACATCCTCGGGGTCACCCGCGGTCGGCAGGGCGATGTCGGGAATCACGCCACGCGCCTGGGTCGAGCCGCCGTCGATGCGGTAGAACTGGGCCATGGTCAGCTTGATCTGGCCGAGCCGGGAATCCTCGCTCTGCGAGAATTCGTCGAGGTCGATCAGGTTCTGGACCGTGCCCTTGCCGAAAGTGCTTTCGCCGAGGATCACGCCACGGCCGTAATCCTGGATGGCGGCGGCGAAGATTTCCGAGGCCGAGGCGCTGCGCCGGTCGACCAGCACGCCGAGCGGGCCGTCCCAGGCCATGCCCGGCTCGTTGTCGCGCTCGAGCTTGACCTGACCGCGCGAATCGCGCACCTGAACGACCGGGCCCTCGTCGATGAACAGGCCGGTCATGGTGGTTGCCTCGACCAGGGCGCCACCACCGTTGCCGCGCAGGTCGACGACGATGCCGTCGACGCCTTCTTCCTTGAGTTCGTTGATCAGCCGGCGCGCATCCCGGGTGCTGGAGCGGTAGTTGGGCTCGTTGCGCGCGCGGCCTTCAAAATCGACGTAGAAGACCGGTACGCGCAGCACGCCGATCCGGCGCTCGCCATCGCTGCCGGGCACCTCGATGATGTCGCTGCTGGCGGCCTGCTCCTCGAGCTTGACCTCGTTGCGCTCGATCTCGATTTCCTTTGACGGGCCGCTCAGACCGGTGTCGGCCGGCAGCACCTCGAGGCGAACGATCGTTTCGCGCTCGCCGCGGATCAGCGACACGACGTCATCGAGACGCCAGCCGATGACATCGACCATCTCCTCATCGTCCTGGGCCACGCCGACGATGCGATCGCCGGGCTGCAGGCGACCGTCGAGATCGGCCGGACCGCCGGGGACGATTTCCATGATCGTGGTGTAGTCGGTATCGCGCTGCAGCATGGCACCGATGCCGTCGAGTGACAGGCGCATGGAAATCTCGAAATTGTCCACGCTGCGCGGCGACATGTAGGCCGAATGCGGCTCGATCGAGCGCGTATAGGCGTTCATGAAGAACTGGAATACGTCCTGGGCCTCGAACTCCGAGACCCGGCGGTTGAGGTTGCTGTAACGCTTTTCCAGGGTCTCGGAAATTTCTTCTTCGTCCTGGTCGGCGAGCTTGAGCAGCAGCCAGTCATTCTTGACGCGCTGGCGCCAGACCTCATCGAGCTCTTCGCTGTTTTCCGCCCAGGGATGCTCGCTGCGGTCGAAGTGGTAGTCCTCGTCGACGTCGAATTCGAACCCGTCCTCGAGCAGGCTCAGCGCAAACCGGGTGCGCTCGTCGACGCGCTCGACGTAGCGATTGAAGATCTCGAAGGCCGGGTCGAGATCGGCCGAGCGAATCGCCTCGTGCAGGTAATCGCGGTATTGCTCGACTTCCTCGATGTCGCTGGCCAGGAAATACAGGCGATTGCCGTCGAGCAGACCGAGATACTGGTCGAACATCCGCTCCGACAGATCGTCGTCGATATCGCTTCGGTGGTAGTGGTAGCCGTTGATGAAGCGGGTGGCCAGGCGACTCGCGTAATGATGCTCGGTTTCCGGCGCCAGGCGGCTGCGCTCGCCATCCTCGACGGTGGCCTGCCCGGGCGCCAGGAACAGCGCAGCCGGCAACAGCAAGAGTCCTAATACGACGGTATAGAAGGTTTTCGACATGTGATCATTCATGGCATCTGTGACCGGTGGTTGCGGCAATAGGTTTCACCGATCGGCTGTTAATTCCGACGGCAGCTCCGCGTCCTGCGCGCTTTCAACTTGATGGTAACCCAGACAGCTCCCGAGAACCGTGATCAGCTCGGCGCCGGCGGCTGCAGGGGTTGCCCCCGGGCGCAGCGCCGAAAGCTGGGTCATCGGCTGGCCGCTGTAGCCACAGGGGTTGATCAGTGAAAACGGTGCCAGGTCCATGTCGACGTTGAACGCCAGGCCGTGATAAGTGCAACCACGCCGCACTTTCAGGCCGATCGAGGCGATCTTGGCCCCGTCGACGTAGATGCCGGGCGCGCCTTCGCGGCGCTGGCCGACGATGGCATGGTGCGCGAGCAGGTCGATGACCGCCTGCTCGAGCCGGTCGACCAGCACCCTTACGCCCAGGCCGAGGCGTTCGAGGTCGAGCAGCGGATAGACCACCACCTGGCCGGGGCCGTGGTAGGTCACCTGGCCGCCACGGTCAGTCTGGACCACCGGGATGGCGCCGGGGTTGAGCAGGTGCTCGGGCCGGCCGGCCAGGCCCTGGGTGAAGACCGGATCGTGCTCGACCACCCACAGCTCGTCGCCGGTATCGGCATCGCGCCGGTCGGTCATCGCCTGCATGGCGCGCCAGACCGGCTCGTAGGCCTGTCTTCCGAGATGTCGTACAAGCAAGCGGTTCATGGTCTGTCCATTCAACCGGAAGTCGTGGTCCGTTAGTCGTGGTCGGTTACAAGGGGAGGTTCGGCTCTCCGGCCCGGCTACAGGACCATCACCACCACATCGAGCTCGCGGACCTCGGCGTAGATGGTCTCGAGATGCTCGCGCGAGGTGGCGCGAACCTCGATGGTAATGCTTTCGAAGCGTCCATTGCGGCTGGCCCGGCTGCGCACGTCATGGCGCGACGAGAATTCGGCGTGCCGGGCAACGGTTTCGAGCACCGCCTCGCGGCCCTGCTCGCCGGTACGCACCATGGCCTTGACCGGAAAGGTGCAGGGAAACTCCAGCGGCGTGTTGTCGGCGTCGATCATCACGATTCAATACTTGCTTGCCATCAGTCGTCGAAAAAGCCGCCGATCCAAAGTCGCAGGCTGTCGCTGCTGCGCCGGAAAAAACCGGCGCGTTCGACAGCGCTGCGCGTGACCAGGGGTCGCTCGACCAACTCCTCGCCGTCGAGCTCGATCAGCAAGCGCCCGACCGGCACACCGGCTTCCAGCGGCGCGGTGAGCGTCTCATCGAGCTCCATGCGCGCCTCCAGCGCCTCGTAGCGCCCGCGCGGAATGGTCACGAACAGGTCGTTCTCGATGCTCAGTTCGACCTCGCGCTCGCTGCCCTTCCAAACTTTTTCGGTGTTGAGCGTTTCGCCGCTGTCGTAGAGATGATAGGTCTCGAAGAAGCGAAAGCCGTAGTTGAGCAGCGCCTGGCTGGCGGTCGCGCGGGCCTGTTCGCTTTCAGTGCCCATGACCACGCTGACCAGCCGCATGCCATCGCGGCTGGCCGAGGTGACCAGGCAATAGCCGGCGCTTGAAGTATGCCCGGTCTTGAGGCCGTCGACCGACGGATCGCGCCACAGCAAACGATTGCGGTTGTGCTGGCGGATGTCGTT
>CAYQJJ010000088.1:0-10375 GCA_964417745.1 uncultured Wenzhouxiangella sp. | reverse complement strand
CAGGCCAACAGCGGCGGCCGCGCCGGTCTTGGTCGGGATCTGATTGTGACCGGCCGCGCGGGCACGGCGCGGGTCCTTGTGGTAGACGTCAGTGAGGACCTGGTCGTTGGTGTAGGAGTGAATCGTGGTCATCAGGCCCGATTCGACCCCCACGGCTTCGTGCAGCGGCTTTACCAGCGGGGCCAGGCAGTTGGTGGTACAGGAGGCGTTGGAAATGATGTCGTCGCCCGCCTTGAGAATATCGTGGTTGACGCCGTAGACGATGGTCGGCAGGTCCTTGCCGGCCGGCGCGGAGATGACGACCTTGCGCGCGCCGCCCTTCAGGTGGGCAGCGGCCTTGTCCTTGCTGGCGAAGAACCCGGTGCATTCGAGCACCACGTCGACGTCCATCTCGCCCCAGGGCAGTTGGGCCGGGTCGCGCTCGGCGAGCACGCGGATCTTGTCGCCGTTGACGATCATGTGGTCGCCTTCCACCGAGACTTCGCCCGGGAACCGGCCGTGGGCGGTGTCGCGCTGGGTCAACAGGGCGTTGGTTTCCGCGTCGGCGAGGTCGTTGATGGCGACGATCTGGATTTCTCCAGAACGATCAGACTCATACAGAGCCCGCAGAATGTTCCGACCGATTCGGCCGTAGCCGTTGATGGCGACCTTGATAGGCATGAATGACGCTCCGGTAAGCTATTTTGGAGGTATGATTTTACTGCAATCATGCTGACCCCGCCATGCCACAAAAGCAACGTCTGACTCCGAAGCGGCGAGCAATACTCGATCAGTTGCTTGACGCCTATCTCGACCTGCCGCCCGAGCAGCGCGAGCAGCGCCTGCAAGAGTTGGGCCAGCGCTGTCCGCGCATCCAGGCCTGGCTGGTCAGACTGGTGGCGGCGAGCACCTCGCCGACACGTTTTCTCGACGACATCCAGAGCCGCTTCGCACGCTATTCCGGAGAGCTGGTCGACGAGACCTCACCGGTGCTGCCGAGCGGCACGCGCCTGGGGCCCTGGCGCATCCTGGAACTGGCCGGCAGCGGTGGCATGGGCGCGGTGTACCGCAGCGAGCGCGCAGACGGGGCGTTCGAGATGGTCGTTGCCATCAAACTGATCCGCCTGAAAAGGCCGGGGCTGGACGAGCGGCTCAAGCTCGAACGCCAGTTACTCGCACGGCTCAACCATGGCAGCATCGCGCGCCTGATCGACGGCGGCAGCACCGATGACGGCATGGCCTACCTGGTCATGGAGTGGGTCGACGGCGACGACCTCAACGAGTACTACCAGCGCGAACGGCCGGACCTGTTCGAGACGCTGACGCTGTTCAACCAGATCGCCGGCGCCGTGGCCCACGCCCACGAGCGCCTGATCGTCCACGGTGACCTCAAGCCGGCCAATATCCGGATCACCCCCGGCGGACGCATCCGGTTGCTGGATTTCGGCGTCGCGCGCCTGCTGGCCGAAGAGACCCCGGATGAAGACGATCAGCCGCGGGCGCTGACGCCGGCTTTTTCCGCACCCGAGCAACAGAACGGCGAGCCGCCTTCGACGCGTTCGGATGTCTGGTCGCTGGGCGCGGTGCTGTTCTGGCAGCTGACCGGCTGCCGCGCCCAGGCCGGGTCGATGGCCGAACAACTGGCCCGCGCCGACCGAAACTGGCCGCGCCGGGCCGACCTGGCCGCGATTCTCGAATGCGCCTGCAACGATGACCCGGAACAGCGCTACGCCTCGCCGTTGGAAATGAGTGCCGACCTGAACCGCTACCGTGCCGGACGCCCGGTCGAGGCCCGGCCGCGCCGGCGCAGCTATTTGCTGGCGCGCTTTATCGGCCGGCACCGCCTGGGCGTGGCGCTGGGCTCGCTGGGGGCGGTTGCACTGATCGCCGCGGTAGCCGGGCTGGTCGTGCAGACGCAGGTCGCGGTCGATGAACGCGACCGCGCGCAGGTCGAGGCCGAGCGCGCCGGCCAGGTCAGCGATTTTGTCATCAACCTGTTCGAGCAGGCCGACCCGGGAGCCGCCCGCGGCACCGACATCACCGCTCGCGAGCTGCTTGACCAGGGCATGATCCAGGCCGATGCCCTGGCCGACCAGCCGCGCGTGCGCGGCCAGTTGCTGACGGTGCTGGTGCGTGTGAACTTCGCGCTTGGCCAGTGGCAAACGAGCTTCGAGCTCGCCCAACAGGCCGAACAGGCCTTGCGCGAGGGTCACGAGCAGGCCGGGCCCGACCTGCTGCGCTCACGCCTTGTCAGGGCCCGAGCGCAGAATCAGCTCAATGACTACGAGGTGGCCGAAGAAGGGCTGCGCGAGTTGCTCCGGGCCGTCCGTGAGCTGCCTGCCGATCCATCACGCCTGCGGCTCGAGGCCGAGGCCCTGCTCGCCCTTGCGGTGGTCATCGATTCACAGGGCGGGCGTCTCGATGAAGTCTGGCCGCTGCTCGATGCCGGCTTGGAGCTGACCGCCGGCGACGACAGTCTGGCCTCGGTTCGGGCTTCCTTTTGGCAGGCAGCCGGCACGGCTCATTTTCACGACGGCGATTTCGCGACCGCGCTCGAGCAGTTCCGCCGCGCGCACGAAGCGCGCAGCGAACTGCTCGGTGAGGACCATCCCGAAACACTCGACAGTGCCAACAACAAGGGTCTGGCGCTGGCCCGGCTCGCGCGCCACGACGAGGCGGTCGAGTGGCAGGAAAGGGTACTCGAGTCGCGGCGACGGGTTCTCGACGAGACCCACCCGATGATCAGCCGCACCTTGCACGCCCTCGGTTCGATTCACTGGCTGGCCGAGAACGTCGATGAGGCCGGGCGGTGGTGGCGCGAAGCGCTGGCACTGCGCGAGGCCGCCGAACCGGTCGAGCCGACCGAGCTGGCCACCACGCGCAACGCCCTGGCCCTGGTGCTGATCGAGGAAGAGCAATACGACCAGGCCGAGGCACTCTACGAGCAGGCCTACGACGACCTGGTCAAAGCCTATGGCCGCTCACACTTGCGCGTGCCGATGGTACTGGCCAACCAGGCAATCGTGCACGCCCGGCGCGGCAACTGGGAACGGGTCATCGAACTGCATCTCGAAGCGCTCGACCTGCGCCGCGAGATTGTCGGTGATGTCCATCCCCACGTCGCCCACTCACTGCGCAACCTGGCCGGCATCCACCTGACCATCGACGAACCCGAAGCGGCCATGGACTGGCTCGAGCAGGCCGAAGTAGTCACCGAGCAGGTATTCGAAAACCCGGACCACCCCGAGCGGCAGGCAATCGATTCACTGCGCGAGCGCATCGAGGACGCGCTGGCCGAAAGTCCCGAAGGCTGAGAAGCGCGAAAAACCCCGCCAGCTCAGAGCAACTCGCGCACCGCCTCAATGACGGCCTCGGGCGTCAGGCCGTATTCAGCGAACAGCTGGTCGGCCGGGGCCGAGGCGCCGAAGCGATCGATGCCGACAACCCGGCCGCGGTCGCCGACGAGGTGGCGCCAGTACAGCGACACGCCGGCCTCGACGGCAACCCGGGCGGTAATTTCGCTCGGCAGGACGGACTGGCGGTATTCGGCCTCCTGGGTCTCGAACAGGTCGGGGCTGGGCATGGAGACCACCCGCACCGCATGGCCCTCGTCTTCGAGCGCCTGGGCCACCTTGACGGCCAGACCAACCTCCGAGCCGGAGGCCATGATGATCGCCTCGATCGGCCGGCCGGACGGTTCGCGCAGCACATACCCCCCGCGCGCAATGTTGGCGAGCTGTCCTTCATCACGCGGTTGGTGGTCGACGCCCTGGCGGGTGAGCACCAGCGCGGTGGGCGCGTTACGACGCGCCAGGCCGGCTGCCCAGGCGGCCAGGGTCTCGACCTTGTCGGCCGGGCGCCAGACTTCGAGGTTGGGAATCAGGCGCAGTGACGCGACGTGTTCGACCGGCTGATGGGTCGGGCCATCCTCGCCCAGGCCGATGGAATCGTGGGTGTAGACGTGGATCGAGCCGGTCGGGATCAGCGCCGACATGCGCACGGCATTGCGGGCATAGTCGGAAAACACCAGGAAGGTGCCGGTGTAGGGAATGAAACCACCGTGCAGATCCATGCCGCTGGCGATCGCGGTCATGCCGAATTCGCGCACGCCATAGGAAATGTAGTTGCCCTTGGCCGGGTCATTGAATATGTCCACGCTGCCCGACCAGTTGGTATTGTTCGAGCCGGTCAGGTCGGCCGAACCGCCGATCAGCTCCGGAAGGTGTGGCGCGAGCGCTTCGATGCACTGGCCGGAGGCCTTGCGCGTGGCAATCCTGGCGTCGTCGGCCTGCATCCTGGCCAGCGCCTGGCCGAGCAGCCGATCGAAACCCTCGGGAAACTCGCCGCGCATGCGCCGTTCGAACTCGGCCGCCCGCTCGGGATCGAGCTTGCGGTAGGCGCGCCATTCGCGCTGCCATTCGGCCTCGCGCTCGGCGCCGGCCTCGCGTGCGTCCCAGCTTGCGCGAATGGTCTCGGGGATTTCGAAAGGCGGGTACTGCCAGCCGATCGCCTCGCGGGTGGCGCGGATTTCCTCGTCGCCGAGCGGCGCGCCGTGGGTGGCCGCCGTGCCCTGCTTGTTGGGCGCGCCCCAGCCGATGGTGGTGCGACAGCAGATCAGCGTCGGCTGCTCGGTATTGGCGCGTGCCGCGCGGATGGCCTCGTCGACAGCCTCGGCGTCGTGGCCATCGACCGAATCGATGACCTGCCAGCCGTAGGCGCGGAAGCGGCCCGGCGTGTCGTCGGTGAACCAGCCGTCGACTTCACCGTCGATGGAAATGCCGTTGTCGTCGTAAAAGACAATCAACTTGCCGAGCCCCCAGGTACCGGCCAGCGAGCAGACCTCATGCGAGATGCCTTCCATCAGGCAGCCATCGCCGGCAAATACCCAGGTGTAGTGATCGACCAGCGACTGGTCCGCGCTATTGAAGCGTGCCGCCAGCAGCTTTTCGGCCAGCGCCATGCCGACCGCGTTGGCCAGGCCCTGACCCAGCGGCCCGGTGGTGGTTTCCACGCCGGGCGCTTCGCCGAACTCCGGATGCCCGGCGGTGGGCGAATGAAGCTGGCGGAAATTTTTCAGATCATCGATCGACAGGTCGTAGCCCGACAGGTGCAGCGCCGAGTAGAGCAGCATCGAGCCGTGACCGTTGGAGACCACCACCCGGTCGCGGTCCCACCAGTCGGGGTTGGCCGGGTTGTGGCGCAGATAATCGTTGTAGAGCACCTCGGCGATATCGGCCATGCCCATGGGCATACCCGGATGGCCGGAGTTGGCCCGCTGGACCGCGTCCATGGACAGGGCGCGAATGGCGTTGGCGAGTTGGCGGCGATCGGTCACGCGATCAGTCATTGGAGTTCGGCTCGACGGGAATGGGCAGGAAACCGTGCATTGTGCCGTGGCCGGGGCCCGGTGGCAAGAATTCCCCGGCGCGCCGGCGCCGATCCGGGGGGCGGCCTGGCAGACCTCGACAGAAAATCGTGCCCAGGCCGAAGCCGTTGGCATTCGGCCAAGTATGACGTGACCCGGTTCATAATGTCGGATACGGAAAAAGTGCAAAAAAAACGTCAGGTTGGCGCGCTTTTCTGGTGCATCCATTCAAACCATCTGCTACACTCAATACGAAAGAAAAGGTAAACTTTTCGTTTAAAGGGGACTCAAAGCAGCGGCTGACGGAATCTACCGAGTGACAATGATGCAGGCGATGGCACGAACAAAATGGACCATGCTGGGTATGGCGACAGCCTCCTTGCTGTGCGTGTCCGGCGCTCAGGGCCAGCCGCTGCCCGATCAGGAAACTGCTTCCTCGCCCATCGCGTCGTCGTCCGCTCCGACCCGCTCGCCTTTTTCTCTCGTTGGCCTGGACCGTGACAGCTCCGGTGTGCCCGGCCTGCGCCCGCGCATGGCGCTGCACATGCCGATGGACTCCTCCGGCCAGCCCCTGGCCGGCGCCGGCAACGATCGAAGCGCGTTCTCCTGGTCGCTCGAGGCCTGGCAGCTCAATCGCGCCAGCCTGGCACATATCCAGTGCAACCGCGCCTCCCTGACCATGGATACCTACCTGGCACGCGACTGTCGTTTTGTCGACCAGCCGGTTCCCGACCACTCCGTCAACCTGGTGCAGGTACGCGGCGAGTGGCTGGCCACACCCGGGCTGCGCATGGGCCTGGGCGCGTTCCAGACCCGCAATAATGACCACCAGCCAACCCCATCGGTGATTGCCGGACCCACCGCTCCCGGTGGCATGGGCTCGACGCTGGCGGCTGGCTACTCCGGAAGCAGCGTCGAAACCGACGGCGTCGACATGAATGTCAGCTTCGGCATCAGTACCGAGCGGGTGGGCGATTTTCTCGTCGGCCTGCAGCTGGCCCGCTACCGGCAACGTCTGAGCATGCAGGATCTCGCCGGCCTCGACGACCCGATCATCGACCAGGCCAGAGCGAACGCCTACACCAACAGCGCGCAGCTCGCTTTGGGCTGGCGGCGCGGTAATTTCAGCGGCGACCTGATGGGCAACTACCGCGAGGGGCCGCTGTGGCTTGGCGGGCAGAGCGCCCAGCAAGCTGATTTCAACTCGTTCGACCTGGAATTCTCCTGGCGGCCGAGCAATGCCTCGATCAGTATCGGCGTGAGCAATCTGCTCGACACCGCACCACGCGCCGATGATGCCGAGTCCGGCATGGACGAAAGCAGCGAGCAGGTGTTCGGCCGAATCCCTTACGTTCGTTACAAACACGATCTGTAACCGGGTAGACTCCGGGCAGGTTTTCCAATCTTGCTCGCTAGAAATTCTATGAACGCTACTTATCGCTCTGCGCTGCTGGCGCTTATTCTCGCCGCACCCGCCATGGCGCTCGCCGATCGCGAGTTTTCCTCGCTCGAAGAACGCATGACCGGTGCCGAATTCCGCGACGCCGGGCTCCACAAGCTCGACGACGAAGAGCTCGCCGCCCTCAATCGCTGGCTGCGCCAACGCTCGGTTGCCCAGTACGAACGCGAAGAGGCCGAGGGCGCTCGGGGACCATCGGGCGAGCAGCCCGGGCGTGGCGATGCGACCGGCGACCGCCGGGGCTTTCCAGGCTCGCAAGACGACTCGACCATTCGCACGCGCATCGCCGGCGAGTTCGACGGCTGGCGCGGCGAAACGCACTTTGTTCTGGAAAACGGCATGGTCTGGAAACAGGCCCAGACCGGCAGGTGGGACGCACGGCGCCTGGAAAACCCCGAAGTCGAGATCAAGTCCGGCCTGTTCAATACCTGGCAGTTGCAGGTCGTCGGCTATAACCGCCGCGTGCGGGTCGAACGCGTCGAGTAACCCGCCTCGCTGCAGCCATGAAGCCGGGCGTCCAGATCAGCGCCCGGCCAGTAGCACCAGGCCTTACCGGCCGCCAGGCCGGTTACGACGCAGTTTCAGCCACAGCATCCAGCAGCGCGCGACCAGGTAGGCCGCGCCGCCTCCGAGCACCAGCGCGATGGCCGGTATCGGCGGTGGCAGCACCCAGCCATCCTCGCCGGCAAACCACCACCACCCGGCACCAACCACCAGCATCGTCAGCGCCAGGTAGGACAGGTTCATGGCTCGGAACAGGTTGCGTTTCCAGCGCCGCCGGGCCAGCCGCTCGCGATCGGCCTCGTCGAGCTCGGCAAGCGGGGTATCACAGTGCGGGCAGATCGGCGCCATCGAAGAAATGCGCCGCGAGCAGTTGGGACAGTGAATGATCGCCATAGCGTCGAAAGGGTAACCGATCCGGAAAGCGCGCGGGGTCAGCTTCGGCCCTGATCGGGGAAGAATTTCAGCGACACGATCAAGCCGCCGCTGTCGCGATTGGCGAACTCCACCTGCCAGCCGTAAAGGTCGCAGAGTCGCTTGACGATCGACAGCCCCAGCCCGGAGCCCTTGCTGCCCTGGGTCTGGCGACCCCGGAAATGCCGATCGAAGATGTAGGGCAGCTCGGCCTCGTCGATGCCCGGCCCGGAATCGAGGATGCGCACCTCGCCGCGGCGGGTCTCGACGCGCACCTCGCCCTCGGTGGTATAGCGAATGGCGTTGCCGACCAGGTTGCCGAGAATGACCGCGATGACCGAGTCCGGTGCAATCACGCTGACCCGGTCTTCGGCCTGGTGCCAGAACCTGACATTCTGATCCCCCACAAGCGGCTCGTAGTTGGCGATGACCGAGTCAACGATCCGGCCGACATCCTGGGCGGGCAGATCACCCTGGTTGGCGCGCTCGTCGCGTACCAGGTGCAGCAGCGCGGTGGTGATATCGGTGGACTGGCGCGCCGCGCGGGCGATGCGCAGCAAGCGCTCGCGGTTGCGTTCGGAAAGATCAGGCTGGGACAACATCAGCTCGGTGGCCCCCGAAATCACCGCCAGCGGTGTGCGCAGCTCGTGCGAGACATCGGCGTTGAAGGCCTTGTCGCGCTCGACCAGCTCCTTGAGCCGGTTTGCGTAGTCGTCGAGCGCCGCGGCCAGCTGACCGACCTCATCGTCGGGGAAGTGGCGCTCCAGCGGCTCGTCGGAGCCGGTCTCGCTGAGCCACTCGAGCCGGCGGGCAAGCGCGGTGACCGGCGCCATCACCCGCCCGGCCGACCAGATCCCGATCGCCAGCGACAGCAAGGCAAAGAACACCACCACGCCGATCAGCCCGTACACCAACCGTCGCGACAGCTCGCGGTTTTCCGAGACATCGTAGGTCAGAAACACCCAGAAATCGGAATCCTTGCGAATGGCGGTCTTGAAGAAACCTTCATCGGTTTCGACGTCGTGGATTCCCGACGACAGCTCGCGAAAGGCCTCGGGGACGATGTCGGCGCGCCCGGGCCGGGTGACGTAGCCCTGGATGCGCGAGTAGAACGGCTCGACCAGGGTCGGATCCTCGCGCAGGTCGCTGACATACTGATCGACCTCGTCGGCCAGCGTGCGCGCGATCAGGGCGTCTTCGAGCCAGCCCTGCAGAAACAGCGCGGCGGCCGCGAACAGCACGCTGAGCAGCGTGCCGAACACCGCAAACGAGACAATCAGTCGACTTCTAAGTCGACGTCGGAACTTCATCCGGTGCCACCAGGGAATAGCCGATTCCGTGCCGGGTCTGGATCAGGGGCTGATCGAAGGGTTTGTCGATGGCCGTGCGCAGGGTATGGATATGTACCCGCAGGCTGTCGCTGTCGGGCAGTTCCTCGCCCCAGACATGGTGCTCAAGGTCGCGCCGGGTAACCACGGCCGGCGAGGCGGTCATGAGCTTTTCGAGCAGCCTCAGGCCGATCGGGTTGAGGTCGATCTTGCGGCCCTGGCGGCGCACGGTGAGGGTTTCGAGATTGAACTCCAGATCGGCGACCTTGAGTTCGCGCGGCTTGATGCGCTGACCGCGCCGGGCGAGCACGTCGAGGCGGGCGTCGACTTCCTTGAGTTCAAACGGCTTGACGAGGTAGTCATCAGCGCCGGACTTGAAACCCGCCAGTTTGTCGTCGAGCTGATCGCGCGCGGTGAGCATGAGCACCGGGGTTTCCTTGCGCACTTCCTCGCGCAGCTTGCGGCACACCTCCAGCCCGTCCATCCCCGGCAAGGCCAGATCGAGCACGATGGAATCGAACTCGTTGACGATGGCCAGGTGCAGACCGGTAACGCCGTCGTAGGCGTAGTCGACTTCGTGGCCGCGATCGGAGAGGAAGTCACCGAGGTTGGCGGCGATGTCGCGATTGTCTTCGATGATCAGAATGCGCATCTGCAATTTTTCTCACAGCAGCTGGCCGGCTTCAAAAAAAGACCCGGACGGAAAACCCGCCCGGGCCACATTGCCCCGTAACCGTCGGTACGATCACTTGCATCGGCCTTGGTGAGACCAACAACTTCAAATGTTAAGACAACCCCGGTTAACCTACTGTTAACCCGGTCACAAAAGCCCGTTATTGGCTCAGCTCCCGTCAATCGGGAGCCCCGGTCAGCGGTCGTCGACAATATTGAGGTCCGAGAGCTTGCCGCTGAGTTCGCTGGAATCGGCCCCCTCGCTGAGCTTGATGGCCAGGCGCACGTCGTTGGGTGAGTCGGCGTGGCGCAGCGCTTCTTCGTAGGCAATCAGGCCGTCCTGGTAGAGGCTGAGCAGGCTCTGGTCGAAAGTCACCATGCCGTGGTGGGTGGAGTCTTTCATGATGCCCTTGATTTCCTCGATACTGCCCTTGCGGATCTTTTCCTGGATCAGCGGGGTGTTGATGAGGATCTCGAGTGCGGGGTGACGCCGCGAGCCGTCGACCGAAGGCACGAGCTGCTGGGCGACCACACCTTTGAGGTTGAACGACAGGTCGAGCAGGACCTGGGCGTGGCGGTCTTCCGGAAAGAAGTGCAGGATTCGATCCATGGCCTGGTTGGCGTTGTTGGCGTGCAGGGTGGTCAGGCACAAATGAC
>CAYQJJ010000087.1:0-10441 GCA_964417745.1 uncultured Wenzhouxiangella sp. | reverse complement strand
ATCTCGACCTGGCGAATCTCGGTAACCGGCTCGTCCGGCCCGACTTCGACGCGCTCGGTCCGCGACTCTTCGGTAACAAAGCTGATCTCGACGCGACGATTGCGGCTGCGATTTTCTTCCGAGTCATTCGGGTAGCGCGGGTCGTTCTCGCCCCGGCCTTCCCAGTTGATTTCATCGGAATCGATACCCCGGCCGGTCAGGTAATCGACCACCGACTGCGCCCGGCGCTCGCTCAGACCCTGGTTGTATTCAGCCGGCCCGATATCGCAGGTGTGACCAATGATGCTCACCCGGCTGACCAGGCGCCCTTCGCGAATCGCTTCGGCGACTTCGTCAAGCGTTTCGCGCGCTGCCGGGCGCAGGTTGGCGCTATCGAAATCGAAGGTGGCCTCATCGGCCAGGGTCAGCTCCGAGGACACCACGCGTTCCTCGACCCGGGGCTCGGGCTCGACCTCAAATTCCTGGTCCCTGAAACGGCGTGCCGGTTGGTGGCTTCTGCCGAAGCTGTAGCCATAGACCAGGCTGCCGCGCAGGTCGTTGCGGTCGTCGACCAGGTCACCGCGCTTGCGCGCGTACCCGGTACGCAGGGACAGGCTGTGCGGGGTGCCCGAGAAATGCTTGTCGAGGCTCACCGAAGCGGTCAGCTGCGACGCACCGTGGTCGCCGTCCTCGTAATCGAGCCCGCCGCGCACGCGCACCAGCTGGCCATCAAAATAGCGACCGGCGCGCACGCCGACACCCCAATCGTAGGGTGCTTCGAAAATATCGGTCACCCGCTCCAGGGTATCCATGCGCGTGAATCCACGGCCGTCCATCTGACCCTCGACCAGCAACTGCTCGATGTCAACGGTCTGGTTGACCAGGCGCTCGGACGACAGCGCGCGCATCCCGTAGGCGCTGGCGAACCAATCGTCATGCTCGTATCCGCCACCAAAGGTCAGCTTGCGGTCATCGAGCTGGTTCTGGTCGGCAGCGACGAAAAGTTTGGCGACGTGGCCGTCGACGTAAACCGGGCCGTCCGGCCCGTCCTCGGACTCGCCACCGAACAACCAGTGATAATTCAGCTTGACGCCACCGGCACCCTGGCGGCCGAGCCAGCCCTCGCCCAGCCAGGCCGAGGACGAGGTTTCGTGGAAGCTGGCGAGAAACTCGCCGATGACGTCGAACTCGGAGTCGATTCCGACCCCGATCCGGTAGCGATCACCGACAAAATTGAGCGTCGGCGATTGATTCGACGAGCGCGGCTCGTCTTCGTCGACAACCTGGCCAATCGCGGGCGCAGCACCCAGGATGGCGACCAATGAAACCAACACCGACTTTTTGAACATGAGTAATCGCCTTTGACCAACGCATTTTCGAAAACTTCACCGAATTTTATCAGCCCGGAGGCCTCAAGGGTCGGTTTTTCGATAAACGCCAGTCAGCCCGATGCCGGCCTGGCCGGATCGAGCCTCAGCGATAGTCGCGGTAGGACTTTTCCTCGACCAGCTCGGAATCGAGCTCGAGGTTGATCTGCTTCTTGATCGCGGCGCGGCGGTCGTTCTCGAAGTACACCGAGCGCGCCAGTTCGACAAAACGAGCCCCGAAATCACTCGCGCGCTCCTCGTCACGAATGGCATCCTCGATCTCCCACAGCCGCTCGTTGACCGCCTTGAGCTCGGCGCGGAGCGTGTCGATGACCTCACTGGCCAGCCCCGAGTCATGCCAGACCGTCTCCAGCAAATCCCGCTCACGCCGGATATTGGCCAACTTGCCGACATCCTCGATGCGCTCGGATTTGATATCGAGAATAGTGAGCTTGTCGATCAACTCGCCCGGAGAAACAGGAACAAGCAACTGCATGACGGACCCTCCTGACAGAATCGGAGTCAACGATGAAAACTACGAGATCGAAAAGCCTGGAAAACAGGTAGCACGAAGGACACGAAGAAAAACCAAAGCGGTTTTTGAGGAACACAATTAGGCGTTGCTTGTGGCGTCACTTGCCCGGAACCGTAAACAGCAGCGGTTAACTATACTCATTCTTCCTTCGTGGTCTTCGTGCTGTTCCTTCGTGCTCTTCGTGTTCTTCTTCCCGCTCTTGGTACCACAACTGGCAGGCAAAAAAAGGGCCGCCCGGAGGTCGGGCGGCCGCTTCTGGTGCTGGATCAGGCTTCCTCGTTGAGGGCCTTCATGCTCAGGCGGATGCGGCCCTGCTTGTCGACTTCCAGGACCTTGACCGTGACCTTGTCGCCCTCGGCCAGCTCGTCGGTGACGTTTTCGACGCGCTTGTCGGAGATCTGGGAGATGTGAACCAGACCGTCCTTGCCCGGCAGGATCGTCACGAAAGCACCGAAGTTCATGATCTTGGTGACCGTACCCTCGTAGACCGAGCCGACTTCCACATCCGCGGTGATCTGCTCGATACGGGTGCGGGCATCGTCTGCGGCATCCTTGTTGGCCGAGGCGATGGTCACCGTGCCATCATCACTGATGTCGATCGTGGTGCCGGTCTCCTCGGTGATCTGGCGGATGGTTGCCCCGCCCTTGCCGATGACGTCGCGGATCTTGTCGGGATGAACCTTCATGGTGAACAGGCGCGGCGCGTACTCGCTCATTTCCTCGCGCGGCTTGTCGATGACCTGGTTCATCTGGCTGAGGATATGGCGGCGGCCGTCGGTGGCCTGGCTGAGCGCCACACGCATGATTTCCTCGGTAATGCCGTCGATCTTGATGTCCATCTGCAGCGCGGTGACGCCTTCCTCGGAACCGGCTACCTTGAAGTCCATGTCGCCGAGGTGATCTTCGTCACCGAGAATGTCGGTCAGCACAGCGAAACGCTCGCCATCCTTGATCAGGCCCATGGCAATACCGGCTACCGGCGCCTTGATCGGCACACCGGCATCCATCAGCGCCATCGAGCTGCCGCAGACCGTGGCCATCGAGCTCGAACCGTTCGACTCGGTCACTTCCGAGACCATGCGCAGCACGTACGGGAAGGCCTCGCCCTGTGGAACCACCGCGGTCAGGGCGCGCTTGGCAAGCCGGCCATGGCCGATTTCGCGGCGCTTGGGCCCGAGCATGAAGCTGGTCTCGCCGACGCAGAACGGCGGGAAGTTGTAGTGGAGCATGAACTGCTCCTTGTGCTCACCCTCGATGGCGTCGATGATCTGCGCATCCCGGCCGGTACCCAGGGTGGCGATGCACATCGCCTGGGTCTCGCCGCGGGTGAAGATCGCCGAGCCGTGGGTGCGCGGGAACACGCCGACCTGCATGTCGAGCGGGCGAACCGTCGTCAGGTCGCGGCCGTCGATGCGCGGCTGGCCGGACAGGATGCGATCACGCACCTGGTCCTTCTCGAGACCGCCGAAAATTTCCTTGACCTCGTCGACTGACGGGGCAGACTCGTCGCCTTCGGGGCAGAGCTGCTCGACTACCTTGTTGCGCAGTTCACTGATAGCCTCACGGCGCTCGCCCTTGTCGGTCAGCTCGTAGGCCTTGGCCAGGCCATCACGGGCCAGGCCGGCGACCTTGTCTTTCAGGCCGCTGGTGCCTTCGGCCGGCTGCCAGTCCCAGCTCGGCTTGCCGGCCTCGGCGGCCAGTTCCTCGATGGCCTTGATCGCCACCTGCATCTGCTCGTGGCCATAGCTCACGGCGCCGAGCATCTCGTCTTCGGTGAGCAGGTCGGCTTCGGACTCGACCATCAGCACGGCCTTGGAGGTGCCGGCCACAACCAGGTTGAGGCGCGAGTCCTCGAGTTCGGTCGCGGTCGGATTGAGCAGGTAATTGCCGTCCTTGAAACCGATCCGCGCGGCCCCGATCGGGCCCTGGAACGGCACGCCGGCCAGGCTCAGCGCGGCCGAGGCGCCGATCAGCGCCGGGATGTCGCCATCGATTTCCGGGTTGGAGGACATCACCGTGGCGATCACCTGGGTTTCGTTCAGAAAACCTTTCGGAAACAGCGGGCGAATCGGCCGGTCAATCAGGCGCGAGGTGAGGGTTTCCTTTTCGGTCGGACGACCCTCACGCTTGAAGAAACCGCCGGGGATCCGGCCGGCCGAATAGAATTTTTCCTGGTAATTGACAGTCAGCGGGAAAAACGCCTGACCCGGCTTGGCTTCCTTGCGCGCCACGGCGGTTACCAGAACGACCGTGTCGGCCATGGTCACCATCACGGCACCATCGGCCTGGCGTGCAACGTGTCCGGTCTCGAGCGTGACGTCGTGCTCGCCGAACTTGAAGGTTTTGCTGAACTTATTCACTTATCTACTCCACTTGACTTGCTTGTCTTCAAATACAAAACACCCCGGAACAGCCGTCAGGCCGCCGGGGTGTTGATGTTTCGATCGGAATGACGCGATCCGCTGAATCAGCGGCGCAAACCGAGGCGCTGAATCAGGTCGCGATAGCGCTGGATGTCTTTTTTCTTGACGTAATCGAGCAGCGAGCGGCGCTGGTTGACCAGCTTGAGCAGCCCGCGGCGGGAATGGTGATCCTTCTTGTGATCGGCAAAATGGCCGGTCAGGTGCTGGATGCGTGCGGTCAGCAGCGCAACCTGAACTTCCGGCGACCCGGTGTCGCCTTCCGACAGCTGATACTCCTTGACCACCTGCTCTTTCTTTTCCGCCGTCAATGATGACATGATGCTTGCAAACTCCAGAAATTGTGTCGATGGCGCGCCGGTAAACGCTCGCTCGCACCGCCCGGAACGGACATGCGCGATGGGCTCACCCGCCGCCTATTGATTCAAGCCCGGAATTATAACCGTTTCACGCATCGAGTGGCAACAGTCGACCGGCCGGGCGCGAAACTTTCCGCGCCCGGCCGGCCGTCCAGCCGATTGCCCGATCAGCGGGCGTCCGACAGGCGCCGGGAGACCTCGTCCCAGTTGACCACTTTCCAGAACGCGGCGATGTAGTCCGGCCGGCGGTTCTGGTAGTTCAGGTAGTAGGCGTGCTCCCAGACATCCAGACCGAGAATCGGGGTACCCGGCAGATCGACCACGTCGGCCATCAGGGGGCTGTCCTGGTTGGGTGTCGAGGTCACCTTGAGCTCGCCCTTCTGGTCGACGATCAGCCAGGCCCAGCCCGAGCCGAACCGGCTCGTGGCCGCCGCGGCAAACTTTTCCTTGAACTGATCGAGACCGCCGAAGGCATCGTCGATGGCCTTCGCCAGCTCACCCGATGGCGAACCGCCACCGTCCGGGCTCATAACCGTCCAGAACAGGCTGTGATTGGCATGCCCGCCGCCGTTGTTGCGCACCGGTGTCTGGATGTCGGCCGGCAGGTTACCGACCTGGCGGATCAGCTGCTCGACCGGCAGGCGCGCCAGGTCGGAGTGACCCTCGACAGCCTCGTTGAGCTTGGTCACGTAGGTGTTGTGATGCTTGCCATGGTGGATTTCCATGGTCGTGGCGTCGATGTGCGGTTCCAGCGCATCGTGCGCGTAGGGAAGATCGGGAAGTTGATAAGCCATGTTCGTAAGCCTCCTGGATTGGTGAAACCAAGTATACGGCGGGCCAGCATGCGGGTCGGGTCGTCAATGCAAAGTCGTCCCCGGCCCGAATCCGAAGCCGTGTCATACCTGTCGGACCTGCGGCCGGAAGCCGGTATTTTCAACGCGCGGCCCTGCCCCCGTCGCGGGCGCGTAGCGGGCACGCCCGGGTCTACACTACAATAGAGCGTTTTTTCGGCACGCAGGACACCCATGCCCCGGCTCGAATCCCAGATCAACCGCAAAGACAGCCAGTTCATCGAGCGCGACCGGCACCACCGCCAGCTCGCCACCGAGTTGCAGGAGCGCCTTGCCTCGGCCGCCCTGGGCGGCACCGAACGCGCTCGCGCCAAGCACACCGAACGCGGCAAGCTGCTGCCGCGCGAGCGCGTGCGCACGCTGCTCGATCCCGGCAGCCCGCTGCTGGAAGTCTCGCCGCTGGCCGCCAACGGCCTCTACGACGATGCCGCCCCGGGCGCCGGCGTCATTGCCGGCATCGGGCGGGTAGCCGGTCTCGAGTGCGTGATTGTCGCCAACGATGCCACCGTGAAAGGCGGGACCTATTACCCGATCACGGTCAAGAAGCACCTGCGGGCCCAGGAAATCGCCCTGGAGAATCACCTGCCCTGCCTTTACCTGGTCGACTCCGGCGGCGCCTTCCTGCCGCTGCAGGATGAGGTCTTTCCCGACCGCGACCATTTCGGGCGCATCTTCTACAACCAGGCCCGGCTGTCGGCGAAAAACATCCCGCAGATCGCCGTAGTCATGGGTTCGTGCACGGCCGGTGGCGCTTACGTGCCGGCAATGTGCGACGAGGCCATCATCGTGCGCGAGCAGGGCACGATCTTTCTCGGCGGCCCGCCGCTGGTCAAGGCCGCCACCGGCGAGGAAGTCGATGCCGAAACCTTGGGCGGTGCCGACACCCACACCCGGCTGTCGGGCGTCGCTGATCATTTCGCCGACAACGACCTGCACGCGCTGGCCATTGCGCGCGAATTGGTCGCCCATCTCAACCGGCCACGGTCCGGAGCGCCCGTGCTCGAGACCGTCAATGAACCGGCCTACCCGGCCGAGGATCTCTACGGCATCCTGCCCACCGACACCCGCTACCCGTTCGAGGTGCGCGAGATCATCGCCCGCCTTGTCGACGGTTCGGAGTTCAGCGAGTTCAAGGCGCGCTATGGCTCAACGTTAGTGTGCGGATTCGCCCACATCTACGGACATCCGGTCGGCATCGTGGCCAACAACGGCATCCTGTTTTCCGAATCGGCGCTCAAGGGCGCGCACTTCATCCAGCTGTGCAACCAGCGCAACATCCCGCTGGTGTTCCTGCAGAACATCACCGGCTTCATGGTCGGCAAGAAGTACGAGCAGGCCGGCATCGCCAAGGACGGCGCCAAGATGGTCACCGCCGTGGCCTGCTCGCACGTGCCGAAATTCACCGTCATCATCGGCGGCTCCTTCGGCGCCGGCAACTATGCCATGTGCGGGCGCGCCTACCAGCCGCGCTTCCTTTGGACCTGGCCCAACGCGCGCATTTCGGTGATGGGCGGCGAGCAGGCCGCCAGCGTGCTGGCCACCGTCAAGCGCGATGCACTCGAAGGGCGTGGCGAGGACTGGTCGGCCGCCGAAGAAGAAGACTTCAAGGCCCCCATCCGCGACCAGTACGAAGCCCAGGGCAACCCCTACTACGCCACCGCACGCCTGTGGGACGACGGCATCATCGACCCGACCGACACCCGACGAGTCCTCGGCCTGGCCCTGGCCGCCACCGCCAACGCCCCCACCGAACCCGACCGCTTCGGTGTGTTCCGGATGTAAAAAAATAATGGTTTCAGGATTCTGGGTTCAGGGTTCAGGGAAACCCGATCGGAGCCCGCCCTGAAACCTGAACCCTGAAACCTGAACCCTTTAAATGACCATGACTGATTTACTGAAACTGACAACCGACAACAAGGGCGTGGCGACGCTGACGTTGAATCGTCCCGAGGTTCACAACGCCTTCAACGCCGAGCTTATCGAGGCGCTTTCGGCGGCTTTTGACCGGGTGGCTTCCGACGGCACGCGTGCGCTGGTGCTGACCGGGGCCGGGCACTCGTACTCGGCCGGCGCCGACCTGAACTGGATGCGCGCCATGGCCGAGGCCAGCGAGGACGACAACCAGGCCGATGCCCGGCGCCTGGCGGCCATGCTGCGCAAGCTCGACGAACTGCCCTGCCCGACCATCGCGCGCATCAACGGCCATGCCTTTGGCGGCGGCGTCGGCCTGATCGCCTGCTGCGACCTGGCCGTGGCCCTGGAGACCGCCCGCTTCGGGCTGACCGAAGTTCGCCTCGGGCTCACACCGGCGACCATCGCACCATTCGTGATCGGCCGCATCGGCGTCCAGCACGCCCGCCGTTACATGCTCACCGGCGAGCGCATGGATGCCTCCACCGCGGTCGGCATCGGTCTGGTCAACGAACAGGTCCCCAACGGCCAGCTCGACGGCCAGATCCAGGACCTGCTGAAACTGCTGCTGTCCGGCGGTCCCGGCGCCCAGGCCCACGCCAAGCAACTCATCCGCATGGTCTCCGGCCACCACGGCAGCCGCGACGAACTCGACCTGGAAACCTCCAGACTCATCGCCTCTCTGCGCGTTTCCCAAGAAGGCCAGGAAGGCCTTAACGCCTTCCTCGAAAAACGCAAACCCGAGTGGGCCGAAGGTTCGGGCAGCAAATGATTGAACACGAAGCGCACGAAGGAGAGCACGAAGCCCACGAAGAAGTGACATTTTTTGCTTTTCTTCGTGCCCTTCGTGCCCTTCTTCGTGTCCTTCGTGTCACCCCAACCACGCCAGAATCTAGCAACAAGCTGGAGACAAGATGTTCAAGAGTGTATTGATTGCCAACCGCGGCGAGATTGCCTGCCGCATCATTGCCACCTGCCGCCGACTCGGTGTGGAGACGGTGGCGGTGTATTCCGAGGCCGATGCCAGCGCGCGTCATGTGCGCCTGGCCGACCGCGCCGTGCATATCGGTCCGGCCGCCGCGCGCGAGTCGTATCTCGACATCGGCAAGGTCATCCGGGCCGCCCGGGATACCGGTGCGCAGGCCATTCACCCCGGCTACGGCTTTCTGGCCGAAAACGCCGATTTTGCGCGCGCCGTGCGCGAGGCCGGCATCACCCTCATCGGCCCCTCGCCCGAGACCATGGACCTGATGGGCTCCAAGGCTGCGGCCAAGGCGAAGATGGCCACCGCCGACGTGCCGCTCATCCCCGGGTACCACGGTGAGGACCAGTCCGACGACACGCTTATCGATCAAGCCCGCCGGGTCGGCTTTCCGCTGATGCTCAAGGCCGCCGCCGGCGGTGGCGGCAAGGGCATGCGCGTGGTGCGCAGCGAAGACGAGTTCACCGAGGCCCTGCATTCGGCCCGCCGCGAAGCCTCTGGGGCATTCGGCGACGAGCGCATGATTCTCGAGCGCTACCTGGAGCGCCCGCGCCATATCGAGGCCCAGGTCTTCGCCGACACCCACGGCAACACCGTCCACCTGTTCGAGCGCGACTGTTCCAGCCAGCGCCGCCATCAGAAGATCATCGAAGAAGCCCCGGCCGCCGGGCTCGACGACTCCATCCGCCAGAACCTTCTCGCGGCTGCCGTGCGTGCTGCCGAGACGGTCGACTACGTCGGTGCCGGAACGGTCGAATTCATGGTCGACGGCGAGGAGTTTTTCTTTCTCGAGATGAACACCCGGCTGCAGGTCGAACATCCGGTGACCGAATGCATCACCGGCCTCGACCTGGTCGAATGGCAACTGCGCGTGGCTTCCGGTGAGAAGCTGCCGCTCGACCAGGCCGATATCGGCGTCAACGGCCATGCCATGGAAGCGCGCATTTACGCCGAAGACCCCGAGCAGGGCTTCGTACCCTCGACCGGTACCATCCAGCGGCTCAACCTGCCCGAAGGTGGCCACGTGCGCGTCGATACCGGCGTGGAAACCGGCGACGAGGTCAGCATGCACTACGACCCGATGATCGCCAAGCTCATCGTCCACGACCACTCCCGCGAAGCCTGCCTGGCGCGCCTCAACCAGGCCCTGGCGGCGAGCTTCGTGGCCGGCCCGACCACCAACCTGGGCTTTTTGCAGGCGCTGGCCGGCTCGGAAATCTTCGCCCGGGCCGAACTCGACACCGGCCTGCTCGACCGCGAGCTTGCGGCGGTGTTCGAAAAACGCGAAGTGCCGGTCGAAGTCATCGCCGCGGCCGCCGGCCGCTGGTTGCTCGACCAGGAGCGCGCCAGCACCGGCCGCACCCCCTGGGATCACTGCGACAGCTGGCGCATCGGCGCACCGGCCAGCCGCTCACTCGACATCGAATGCGGCACCGACCGCCGCCAGATCGAAGCGCGCGGCAAGACCGGCCGCTATCAGCTCGACATCGGCAGCGATACCGAAACCCTGCCGGTCGAGCTCAAAGCCGTCGATACCGACACCTATAGCCTGACCACCCACGGCCAGTCCCGACGCCTGCAGATTCACTCGGCCGACGGCAATGCCCTTGAAGTCTGCCTCGACAATCGCCGCTGGCGGCTGACCCGGCACGCGCGCTTCGAAGCCGTCACCGACAGTGCAGCCAGCGACGGCCGACTCACCGCACCGATGCCCGGCAAGATCCTCGAAATCCGCACATCCCCGGGTGCAAAGGTGAGCGAGGGCGACACCCTGCTGATCATGGAAGCGATGAAAATGGAACTGGCCATCAAGGCCCCGATGGACGGCGAGGTCGACAACCTGGCCGTCGAGACCGGCGACCTGGTCGAAGCCGACGTGTTGTTGCTCGAGATTACCTGAGGAATCCCTGAATCCGGTCGGCTCCATACGGTAAAATAAGCGCGATTCCTCGGGGCGGCGATTTTCGCCTGAGACACCTTTGCGGGTGGACCCGTTGAACCTGATCCGGTTAATGCCGGCGTAGGGACAGGAACGGA
>CAYQJJ010000086.1:0-10542 GCA_964417745.1 uncultured Wenzhouxiangella sp. | reverse complement strand
GCAGCGCCTCGTTCCACAACCGGGCCACGGAGTGGGTCTCCGGGCTGACCTCGGCTGTATTCCCTTCGGCCCGGGCGTTCGATGACGGTATAGCCAACGGTTCCGCTGCCAAGGCCCCGGAGCCCAGCAGGGGGAGAAGAAGCAGTGGGAGCCAGCCAATGGCGATGCGGCCCCTAGCCGCAGATCGGTTCGAAACGGTCATAGTGAATGCTTTCGTCCTCGTTTTCGGTGGGATAGGCCGATGGGTGGCGCAGCTCGTGGTACTGATTGCCGTCGAGGATGCCGAGATCGGATTCCAGCCCATCGGGCCAGCGGATCATCACGCTTGCTGACTGATGCTCTCCCAGGCCAAAATGCAGAATCGGATCGTGGCTGGACCCCCGAGACTCTCCGGCGCGCAATTCGCGGCGCTGGACCCCGCCGTCCGGCGTCTCGATGACCAGCAGGCTGCCCACCGCCCCACAGTTAACCCGCCGGCCTCCGGTCAACTCGAAGCCGATCCAGTTGCCGGTATTCTCGCTGGTGTTCTCGTAGAGGCGATACCCGGGGCTCTGGTTCCAGTGGTGCAGGATCAGGTCAAGCTTGCCGTTGCGGTTGAAGTCGATGTAGGCCGCGCCCTGGGTGGGGATCTGGTCGCCCAGTCCGGAGTCGAAGGTGACGTTGTTGAAAGTGCCATCCTGCTGGTTGCGGTAGAGGCGATCGGCAAGCGTCGTGGGGGTGAACGCCTCGGGGCCGACCGCCAGGTAGGCGTCTTCCCAGCCGTCGTTGTCGAAATCGGCGAAGATCGTCGCCCAGCCCACCGCATTGGCGCCTAGCGGGGTCTCGGTGTCTTCCACGAAGCTCAGCGGGTCGGTGCCGGTGCCGCGCAGCAGGTGCTGGTCGAAGATGCTGGAAAAATACAGGTCCCAGTAGCCGTTGCGGTCGACGTCGCCGATGGCGATGCCCATGCCGTAGACCGACAGACCGGTGCTGTCGGGCTCGGCGATGTCGGTAAAGCACCAGCTGCCGCAACCCGGGCCGTCGTTGCGCCACAGCACGTTGCCGGCGAGCTTGTCGTTGATGACGTAGATATCCGGGCGCCCGCTGCCGTTGAGGTCGCTGATCGCCACCGCCAGCGTCTGACGGTTGAGCTTTTCGGGGTCCAGCCCCTCGGCGGCGTTGGTCCAGGTGCCGTCGCCGTTGTTGAGCATGATGCGGTTGAGGTTGTCGGGGTTGTCGGTATCGCTGGACGCGGTAAAAATGCCGATGAACAGATCGAGATAGCCGTTGCCGGTCAGGTCGCCCCAGGCAACCGCATCGGTACGGCTGTCCGTACTGGCCGGGGCATTGTGGTTGAGCGCTTCCGGGGTTGCGTCGACGAAACCCTGCCCGTCCTGATTCGCGAACAGCTTGTTATCCGAGTGTCGGCAGCCAACGTAGAGGTCGGGCCAGCCACTGTTGTTGAAATCGGCCGCCGCGGTAACCGAGCAGTTCTGCCCGGCCAGCTGCAGGTTGATGCCTGGATCCTGGACAAAAGAACCGTCACCCTGGTTGAAGTACATGCGGTTGGCAAACTGCGAACCCCCGGTGACGAAGATATCCGGGTAGCCGTTGCCATCGAAGTCGGCTACTGCGATGCCGCCGGCCGGCAAATTATCGGTATGGTTCGGGGTAAACCCGGCCTGCTCGGATATATCGGTGAATACCAGTGGTGACGCCTGGAGCGCTGACATCAAACAGCACAGGCAAAACACCCCGCAGACGACAGGAAGAAAACGGCGCATATCGAACGTTTCGTGAAACAATCAAGGACGCTAGACTCTCATCACGACGCAGCGGTGTCAATTACGATACCCTTGCTCCGTTGTCAACCCAGGTGGAAAGTTCTTGGCCGTGTCCGAAATCAAGCCTGCTTTCAAGTCATTTCGCCCGTTGAAGATCGCGTTCACCTCGTTCGCGCTGCTGGCGGGTGTTCTGCTGCTTCTGGCGCCATCGCCCCGGGCGGCTGACGGCGCGGTCTACGTGCTCGAAATCGATGGCCCGATCGGCCCGGCGACCCGGGATTACGTCGTGCGCGGCATCGAGCGGGCCGAGGACGAGGGCGCCCAGCTGGTGGTGCTGCGCATGGACACCCCCGGCGGGCTCGATGCCTCGATGCGCGACATGATCAAGAAGATCCTCAACGCCGAGGTCCCGGTTGCCTCCTGGGTCGGCCCGCCCGGCGCGCGCGCGGCCAGTGCCGGAACCTATATTCTCTACGCCAGCCATGTCGCGGCCATGGCGCCGTCAACCAACCTGGGTGCGGCCACGCCGGTCCAGATCGGCGGCGGCGGGGACAGCGGCGATGACGAGCCGGCCACGCCGGCGGAGCGATTGCGCGATGCCATGGACGACGAACCGGAAAATGGCGAAGGCAATGGTGACGGCAGTACCGAAGACAACGGCGAAGGCGGCGAAGCGGCCGATGAGGAAGCCGATCCGGCCCCGCAAGGTAGCGCCGGCGAGCGCAAGGCCATCGAGGATGCTGTCGCCTATATCCGCGGCCTCGCCGAGCGCCACGGGCGCAACGCCGAGTGGGCCGAGCGCGCGGTGCGCGAGTCGGTCAGCCTGACCTCTTCGGAGGCCCTCGAGATCAACGTCATCGACCTTCAGGCCGAGACCATCCCCGAGCTCCTCACCGCGCTCGACGGCCGCGAGCTCAGCCTGGCCACGCGCACCGTGACCCTGACGACCGACGGTGCCCCGGTCGAGACCCTCGAACCCGACTGGCGCAGCGAACTGCTCAGCGTCATCACCAACCCGACGCTCGCCTACATCCTGTTGATGATCGGCATCTATGGACTGATTCTCGAAGGCTACAACCCCGGCGCCCTGGTGCCCGGCGTGATCGGCGGCATCTGTCTGCTGCTGGCCCTCTACGCGTTTCAGATCCTGCCGGTCAATTACGCCGGGCTGGCGCTGATGGTGCTCGGGTTCGCGTTGATCGCGGTGGAGCTTTTCGTGCCCTCGTTCGGCATACTGGGCGTGGGCGGCGTCGCCGCGGTGGTGTTCGGGTCGGTCATCCTGATGGATACCGATGTGCCCGGCCTGGCGATCAATTCCGGCCTGATTGGTGCCATGGGCCTGGTCTCGGCGCTGGTGTTTCTGGCCATCATCTACCTGGCCGCGCGCTCGCACAAGAATCCGAAAGTCAGTGGCACCGAAGCGATGGTCGGCGAGCACGTCGAGGCGATCAGCGATTTTCAGAACGGCCGCGGCCGGGTGTTCGCCGAGGGCGAAGCCTGGGCCGCGCGTGGCGACGACGCAATCGAAAAGGGCGATGTCGTCGAGATCCTGGCCGTAGACGGTCTGACCGTCGAGGTCAGGCGCGTGGACAATACTCAGCGGTAAAATCTATTCCTACAAGGAGTTGCAAATGATGGGCGTGGACTTTCTTTATTTCGTGACCACCATCGTGGTTGTCCTGGTGTTGCTGATTGCCAACACCATCAAGATCCTGCGCGAGTACGAGCGCGGGGTCATCTTTACCCTCGGTCGCTTCTACATGGTCAAGGGCCCCGGGATCATCATCGTGATTCCGTTCATCCAGCAGATGGTGCGTGTGGATCTGCGAACCATCGTCATGGACGTGCCGACCCAGGATGTGATCTCGTTCGACAACGTCTCGGTCAAGGTCAACGCGGTGATCTATTACAAGGTCGTCGACCCACAGAAGGCCATCATCAACGTCGAGCGCTTCATGGACGCCACCAGCCAGCTCGCCCAGACCACGCTGCGCTCGGTGCTCGGCAAGCACGAGCTCGACGAGATGCTCGCCGAGCGCGACAAGCTCAACGAGGATATCCAGGAAATACTCGATCGCCAGACCGATGCCTGGGGGGTCAAGGTCGCCAACGTCGAGATCAAGCACGTCGACCTCGACGAGTCGATGATTCGCGCCATCGCCAAGCAGGCCGAGGCCGAGCGCCAGCGGCGCGCCAAGGTCATTCATGCCCAGGGCGAGCAGGAGGCGGCCAAAAAACTGGTCGAGGCTGCCAACGAGCTGGCCGAGGCCCCCGGCGCCATGCAGCTTCGCTACATGCAAACGCTCACCGAAATCGGCGGCGAGCAGAATTCCACCATCGTTTTCCCGATGCCCATGGACATGGTCAAGCCGTTCATGGACCTGGCCGCAGCCGGCAGCAAGACGGGTTCCTCGTGAGCCGGCTGTCGGCAGGCCTCGTCCTGGCCACGGCGCTTCTGGCGCCGGCCCTGGTCTCCGCGGATGCCTGGCTGGGCGAGGCTCCCGTGACCGATCAGCCGACCGTGTCGGTATCAGAAGCGCTCGACCAGGCCGCCGAGTGGATCGGCAAACCCGTCCAGGTCTCCGGGCGGGTGACCGACGTGTGCAGCAATCGCGGTTGCTGGGCGGTGCTGACGGAAAACGAAGCCATGCTGCGCGTCAAGGTGCCCGACCATGCCTGGGCAATCCCGAATGATTACCGCGGGTCGGCGCTGGCCCATGGCGTGATCGAGGAAGTCGAGATCTCGAGCGAACACGCCCGCCATCTGGTCGAGGACGACGGTGCCGACTCCGCGATTCTGGACACCCGTCGCGAATACCGTCTGCGCCTTGCTGGCCTGCGGCTGGACTGAGACCCGACCCGGCGTTTCAGTCGTCCCAGTCGGGTGACAGCTGGGCCGGGGCGCAGATGCGGCGCTTCTTGTCGAGCTTCGCGATCCGCTGACGGTCGCTATCGGACAACGAGAACTCGAAGATATCGAGGTTGGCCGCGGCGTGGTGGGGGTTGCCGGTCGCCGGGATGGCCGCCACCCGGTCCTGTTCGACCAGCCAGCGCAATGCCACCTGCACCGCGCTCTTGTTGTACTGCGCGCCGATATCCCAGAGCACCGGGTCGTTGACGACCTGCGCCTTGGCCAGCGGCATATAGGCGGTCAGGACCAGGTTGTGGCGGGCCAGCACGCGCCGCAGGCGCTCCTGGCCGAGGTAGACGTGGTATTCGACCTGGTTGGTGGCCAGGGTGCCGTCACCGCAGAAGGCCACGGCCTGCTCGGTCTGGTCGATATTGAAATTGCTTACCCCGATATGCCGGGTCAGCCCCTCGGCGCGTGCGCGCATGAGCGCCTCCAGCGTCGGGTTCATGCCCCGGCCGCCGAAGACCGGCCAGTGCAGTAGCAGCAGGTTGACGTAGTCCGTGCCCAGACGATCAAGGCTCTCGCGCACCGAGGCGAGCAGATCGTCGGGCTCGAAGCGGTCGATCCAGACCTTGGTGGTCAGAAACACCTCGCTGCGATCGACGCCCGATTCGGCCAGCGCCTTCCCGACGGCCTTCTCGTTGCCATAGACCTGCGCGGTGTCGATATGGCGATAGCCCAGCGCCAGCGCCTCGGGCAGAATGCGCTGCACAGTGGCCTCGTCGAGCTCGAAGGTGCCGAACCCGAGCGCGGGCATGTTCAGATCGTTGGCGGCAATGCCCGGCACTTCGACCATTCGTGAATCTCCCTGAGTACAATGTAAGACGTTCAAGACGACCAGTGTACGAAAAACATGCTCCAACAGGAAACCGAAGTCCGCCGTCTGCTCGACGAATGGGTCGCCCGCGTCGGCAAACGCGACCCGGCCGGGGTCGCCGCGCTCTACCATCCCACCGCGCAATTCTGGGGCACGGTAGCCGCCCACGTCCGCGATGAGCCGGTCGAGGTGCTCGACTACTTTCAGCAGTTCCTCGACCGCCACGCCATCTCGGCCCATATCGGTAACCTGCGCCTGAGAAGCGTCGGCGGCCTGGTGCTGGCCGCCGGACACTACATTTTCACCCTGCAGGATACGCCCGAGGCCGACGAAATCAAGGCCCGCACCCGCTTCACTTTCGTGTTCGGCCAGCCCGAAGACGAGTGGACCATCCTGCAGCACCATTCCTCGGCCTGGGTGTTGAGCGGGATATAAGGGAAGGTTCAAGGAGCAAGGAACAAGGAGCAAGGGGGACGGAGAGAAGGGTGAGGCGTGAGGCGTGAGGCGGGGAAATTGCACCCGCTTCCTCTTTTTTCGTTCACCTTGTTCCTTGCTCCTTGCTCCTCACCCAAGATACCGATCCTTCAGCCGAACGTAGTGCTGGGCGGAGTAGTGGAGCATTTCGATTTCCTTCTCGCTCAGGCGCCGCACCGCTTCGGCCGGGCGGCCGCGGTAGAGCCAGCCCGATTCCAGGTGCTTGCCCGGGCTGACCAGACTGCCGGCGCCGAGCATTACATCGGCCTCGAGGACCGCGCCGTCGAGTATCAGCGAACCCATGCCGATCAGGCAGCGGTCGCCGATGCGGCAGGCATGGAGTATGGCCGCGTGCCCGACGGTGATGTCCTCGCCCAGCACCAGCGCAATCCCGCCCGGCGAATACGGGCCGTCGTGGGTGACATGACAGATGGTGCCGTCCTGAACGTTGGTGCGAGCCCCGATGATGATTTCGTTGACGTCCCCGCGCAGCACGGCCTGAGGCCACACCGACGCATCATCACCGAGGCTCACGCGGCCGATGACGGTGGCCTGCGGGTCGATCCAGACGCGCTGGCCGAGCTCGGGGGCGTGATTCTGGTAGTTCCGGATATTCGACATCGGCTTGTTCTCCTGGCGTTATGCACACCGTCACGAGTTGGCAATCAAAACAGGGGCTTGCAAGCCGCTGGCCCGTTCGACAAACTAAAAATTCCCGTAACCCCTTGATTTTGAATAACGCTGGCTGGATTGCTCAAAATCCGGCCAGCGTGGAGAACGGTCCATTACGGTCGGGGTTTCACGCCGTATTCAAGCCCTTGCCCACAGACTTGTCCACAGCTTCTGTGGACAACGCCAGGCCCATCCGGGCCGCCCGGCCCCGTTACAATAACGCCTGCTTTTACCGATTGCCAAACCATGCGCGCGCACATCGAAGAACTGATCGGACAGGCCCTGGGCTATCTCAAGCGCGAGGGCGTGCTCGAACTCGAAGCCGATCCCGAAATCGAGGTCGAGCGCACGCGCGACCGCAGCCACGGCGACTATGCCTCGGGCATCGCAATGGTGCTCGCCAAACAGGCCCGCCGCAAGCCGCGCGAACTGGCCGAGGCCATCGCCGAGCGCCTGCCGACCTCCAAGCGCGTCGAGCGCGTGGAGATTGCCGGGCCGGGGTTTCTCAACTTCTTTGCCTCACCGCACTACCTGCGCGTGGTGATCCGCGATGTCCTCGACCAGGGCGATACCTATGGCCACGCCCGCCCCGGCAGCCTCGACCCGGTGCTGATCGAGTTCGTCAGCGCCAATCCGACCGGCCCGCTGCACGTCGGCCACGGCCGCGGCGCGGCCTATGGCGGCAGCCTCGCGGCCATCATGGCCGCGGCCGGGCACCGTGTCGAGCGCGAGTACTACGTCAACGATCACGGCCGGCAGATGGACATCCTGGCCGTCTCGGTCTGGCTGCGCTACCTGGAGCTGGCTGGCGAGTCGGTGCGTTTCCCGGCCAACGGCTATCGGGGCGACTACATTTACGATATCGCCCGCGAGGTCCGCAGTCGCCATGGCGACGAACTGCGCCACCCCGGCCATCGCGTCGCCGAGGGCCTGCCCGCCGACGACAGCGACGGCGGCGACTCCGAAAAACATATCGATGCGCTCATCGCGCGTGCCCGTGAACTGCTCGGCGAGTCCGGCTACGCGAACTGCTTCGAGGCCGCACTCGAGACCATGGTCGCCGATATCCGCACCGACCTCGACGAGTTCGGCGTGCGTTTCGATTCCTGGTATTCCGAACGCGGCCTGGAGGCCTCCGGGGCGCTCAAGCGCGCGCTCGAGCGCCTCGATGCGCGCGGCTGGCTGTACCAGGATGGTGGTGCGACCTGGTTCCGCGCCACCGAGCTGGGCGACGACAAGGACCGCGTGGTGGTTCGCGAGAACGGCCGGACCACCTATTTCGCCTCCGACATCGCCTACCTGCTCGACAAGCTCGAGCGCTGCGAGGGCCAGTCGCTATACATCTTCGGCGCTGACCACCACGGCTACGTGCCCCGTCTGCAGGCCGCCGCGCGGGGACTCGACGAGGACCCCGACCGGCTCGATTTTCAGCTGGTGCAGTTCGCGGTTCTTTTTCGCAGCGGCAAGAAGGTGCAGATGTCGACTCGCTCGGGCAGCTTTGTGACCCTGCGCGAGCTGCGCGAGGAAGTCGGCAACGATGCCGCGCGCTATTTCTATGTCATGCGTTCGCACACCCAGCACCTGGATTTCGATCTCGACCTGGCCAAGTCGCACGCCAATGAAAACCCGGTCTATTACATCCAGTACGCCCACGCGCGTATCCAGAGCGTGTTCCGCCAGCTCGAAAGCCGCGGCCAGCGGCACAATCAGGCCATTGGCGAATCAGCCGTCGATCGGCTCGACTCCGACCACGAGCAGGACCTGCTGCGCAGCATCGGCCGCTTCCCCGAGATCATCGAAATCGCCGCCCGGCGGCGCGCACCGCACACTCTGGCCCATTACCTGCACGAACTGGCCTCCCAGTTTCACGCCTGGTACAACAACAGCGTGTTTCTGGTCGACGACGATGGCGACCTGCGCAATGCCCGCCTCAACCTGGTCGCCGCCACCGGGCAGGTGCTCAGAAACGGCCTGGATCTGATCGGCGTGAGCGCGCCGGAGGCCATGTAATGGCCCGCAAGCAGGCAAGACGCGGCGGCGGCAAGGGCGGGCACGGCCTGCTGTTATTCGGCTCCGGGCTGGTCTGCGGCCTGGCGCTGGCGACGGTCGCCTGGATCGGTGGCTACCTGCCCGCGCCGCAGCCCGAGGGCGATGGCCGCCCGCTCGGCCACGATGAACCGGCGATCGCCGACGATCCACAGTCCGACCGCTCGCGCCAGTACGATTTCTTCACCGTTCTGCCCGAGATCGAGGTGGTGGTCCCGCAGCGCGAGATCGAGGAGCGCGCGCGCGAAACCGACGAGCCGGAATCGCAAGGGCCCTACCTGATCCAGGTCGGGTCATTCCGCTCCGAGGCCGATGCCGACGGCCTGCGCGCCCGGGTCACGCTGCTCGGCCTGGATGCCAGCGTCCAGACCGTGACGGTCGATGACGCGACCTGGCACCGTGTTCGCGTCGGCCCTTTCGACAGCGCGCGCGAGGCCGACGGCGCCCGGCGGCGTCTCGACGAACAGGGACTCGAGGGGATGGTGCTGCGCGGCGGTTGACTCCGGCGTTGCAAGGTAGCTGTGCCCGTGGCGGTCCACTTTCAAACGCGCCCGCGGCGAAATCACCGAGGAGCCGAACGTGCCCGACAGCGAGTCCCAGCCCATGACCCGACCCGCTCTGATGCTGCCGGGCGGGGGAGCGCGCGGGGCCTACCAGGTGGGTGTCATCAAGGCGCTGAGCGAAATTCTGCCCGGCCCGGCCTCGCCGTTTCCGATCATTGCCGGTACCTCGGCCGGCGCCATCAACGCGGCCGTACTGGCCTCCCACGCGACCGACCTGGCCCGCGGTGCCGCCCGGCTCGAGCATTTCTGGGGGAACCTGCGTTGCCAGGACGTCTACAAGACCGGATGGCTGCACAACCTTGGCACCGGCCTGCACTGGCTGGCTTCCATGACCCTCGGCGGGCTGGGCGTGGCGAATCCGCGTTCCCTGCTCGACAACAAGCCGCTGGGCGCCATGCTCGAGCGCGAGCTGCGTACCGGCGGCATTCGCGAGTCGCTCGAGGCCGGCGCGCTGGAGGCGCTGCTGGTGACCGCTTCGGGGTACGACACCGCCCGGGCGGTGACCTTCTTCCAGTCCCGCCACGACCATCCGGGCTGGAGCAAGGGCAAGCGCTGCGGTCAGCCCGCCGAGATCGGCCCGCAACACCTGCTTGCCAGTGCCGCGCTCCCGCTGCTGTTCCCGGCCCAGCGACTTGGTCACGAATACTTCGGCGACGGCGGCATGCGCCACGTCGCGCCGCTGAGCCCACCGCTGCAGCTCGGTGCCGACCGGCTACTGATCATCGGAACGCGCGACGAAGTGCCCGATCCGGAGCCGCGCACCGATACGGCCTACCCCAGCCTGGGCGATATCGGCGGCTACCTGCTCGACGTGATCTTCATGGACTACCTCGCCAACGATCTGCAGCGCCTCGAGCGAATCAACCGCACCCTGGCCCAGGTTCCGAAATCACTGCATGGGCAGCTCGGCCTGCGCGAGGTGCGCGCCCTGCAGATCCAGCCGAGCCAGGATCTTCGCGAGGTCGCTGCCCGGCACCGGCACCGCGTACCGGCCAGCGTCCGCACCCTGATGCGCGGCGTCGGCGCCTGGGGCCCGGGCCGTCTGCCCAGCTACCTGCTGTTCGAAGCCGAATTCTGCCGCGAGCTTATCGAGCTCGGACATCGCGACGGTCACGCGCAGGCCGACGAGGTTCGTCGGCTGCTTGAAGCTGAATAGACCGCAGGTCGTTGTTTTTGCGCCTGGCGGCGCCTTCGAGGGCTCGGGAATTGAGTCCCCCCGAGAGATCGACGCGAGTAGCACTAACCGAGAAGGTGGCAAGGACTGGTTTTCCAACCTTCGGCCTCCTCCCAAGGTAT
>CAYQJJ010000085.1:0-10700 GCA_964417745.1 uncultured Wenzhouxiangella sp. | reverse complement strand
CAATAGCCCAGCTGCCGATGTTGAAGATACCCCGGGATCGATCACCATTCTGGGTGAGCCGGTTGGCCCTGAATCCGATCTGAGCATCGCCCCGGCCGCTATCAACTTCGGTACGGTTGACCTCGGCAACATGCCGCAGAGCGACGTGTTCACCATTACCGCCGGCGGCGACGCCGACGCGGATGACGTGAACATCACCAACGTCGATCTCGCCGGCGACGCCGAATTCAGCATCGGTGCCGATTCCTGCTCGGGCGCCGCCCTGCCGGTCGGTGACAGCTGCGATGTCGAAATCGTGTTTGACGCGGCTGCCGATGGCACCTTCGCTGGCACCCTGACCGTCGACAGTGACGCCGACAACAACCCGACCGTGTCTGGCGACATCGAAGGCTCGGCCGGTTCGGCACCTGACCTCGACGTCAACCCGGCCTTCGGTCCGGTCAACCTCGGCACGGCTCCGGCCGGCGAGATCCTGACTGCCAACGGTACGGTGACCAACAATGGTTCGGCAGATGGCACCTTCTCCTGCGACCTGACTGGTGACGCCGAGATTTCCGTCGATCCCGACCTGTCGGCTGGCGTTACGCTTGGCGCTGGTGAAGACGTCGGCTTCTCGCTGAGCTGCGCATTGCCGGCCGATGCCGATGTCGGTACCACATTCAGCGCCACGCTGGCTTGTGATGGTGATCTGACCGGTACGCATGAGCTGAGCTGCTCGGTTGGTGATGATACGCCGGCCATCCCGGTAACCACCATGCAGCCCTGGGCTCTGGCGCTGTTCGCGCTGATGATGCTCATGGTTGGTGGTATCAGCATCCGGTTCTTCCGGGCCAGCTGATCCCCTGACTGATCGGGCCGCACACGCGGCCCGGTCGGCAGCAAAAAGCTAAAGAAAAACCGCCGGGTTCTGCCCGGCGGTTTTTTTATTTGAGGTGAGGCGTGAGGCGTGAGGCGAAACCCGAAACCTGAAACCCTATCTCCCTTCCTCGTACGCCTGGAGTATCCCCCGTTCCCGCAACCACTCCCGGGCATCTTCGGCATCGTGTTCGAACCAGGCCCGGGCGGAGCCGAGGCGGAAGGTGTAGCCCCAGGCGTCCATGTCGGCCATGGCGCGTTGGCGGCCGAAGCCGGGGATGCGGTCGCTGAGGAGGATCTGCAGGTAGCACACGGCGTTTTCTTCGTCGTAATCGCCGCCGGCGTTGGTGTGCAGGCCCTTGCGGCGTGCCTCGTCCATGCACAGGTAATGACAGGCCTCGTGCAGGATCGAGTGGATCGGGGTGTCGGCGCGGACATACAGGCGGTTGCCGATCAGCCCGGCCTCGGGCTCGCCCCAGAAAGTGCCGGGGATGGGTGCGCCGTCGGCGACGTGTTCGAGTGCCATTGCATGGGCCTCGAGCAGCTCGGCAACTTCTTTGTCGCCAACCTGGCCGAGGGTCAATACGTCGGCTTCTGATGGATGGTTCATGACTTCTCGCCCATGGGCGCGGTAGGGCTGCTCAGTTTAGAATAAAGGTATGTCCTCGATTTCCACGGCGCCACGATTCAACCTTTCCGACGTTCGACCGGTCGACTGGTTGCGCTATTTCGGGCTGCTGATCTGGCTGCTGGTGGCGACTCTGCTGGCGCTGTACCCGATGCTGACCAGCGAACCACCCGAGACCCGCTCGGTCTTTGGCTGGTGGTCTGCCGCGGTTTTGTTCCTGCTGGCGCTGTGGCATCCCGCGGTCCGGGGGCAGCGGTCCACCGGCTTCTGGCGGCGGGTACTGATCGTCGTTGTGCTTTCGATCTCGGCGTTCGCGGTGAGCTACTTTTCGCGCACCGGGCTCGGCGGTTTGCTGGCGATGGTGGTCGCGGCCATGCTGCCCTGGATGTTGCCGATCGTGCTGGGTGTGGCCTGGGTCGGGGTGCTGGCGCTGGGGTTCGGCGTCTGGGTGTTTTTTACCCCCGATGGCAGCTGGATGCTGGCATTGGTGTGGATTCTGATGAACCTGGGGTTGATGTTGTTTCCGTTCATCGCCTCGCTGCTGGCACTTCAGCAGATGCAGGCGCGCAGCGAGCTCAGACGGGTCAATGCCCAGCTGATGGCGACCCAGTCCCTGCTGGCCGAAAACACCCGCCTGGCGGAGCGGGTAAGAATCTCCCGCGAGTTGCACGACCTGGTCGGGCATCACCTGACCGCGCTGAGCCTCAACCTCGAGGTTGCCAACCACGTCAGCTCGGGCAAGACCCGCGAGCATATCGAACAGGCCCGCTCGATCGCCCGGCTTCTGCTGGCCGATGTACGCGAGGTGGTCAGCGACATGCGTGAGGACGCCGAGGTCGACCTGCGACAGGCCCTCGAGATGCTCGCCGAGGGCGTGCCCGAACTTTCGATTCACCTCGACGTGCCTGAGCGCCTCGGTCTGACCGATCCGAACAAGGCCCAGGTGCTGCTGCGCTGCGCCCAGGAGGTGATTACCAATACCGTGCGCCATGCGCGCGCCGATAACCTGTGGATCGCGCTGAAGGACGGCGAGGGAGGCCTGACCCTGGATGCGCGCGACGACGGGCGTGGTGCGGTCGAGTGGCTGCCGGGCAATGGCCTGAACGGAATGCGCGAGCGTCTTCGCGAACTCGGCGGAAGGCTCGATATTGCAACCTGCCCGGGTGCCGGATTTCGACTGCGCGCCTGGATGCCCTCGGAGGTAGCGACATGATCGACGTCATGCTGGTTGATGATCAAACCCTCGTACGGCAGGGCGTACGCTCGCTGCTGGAGCTGTCCGACGACATTCGTGTGGTCGGCGAGGCCGCCGATGGCGCCGCCGCGATCGAGCAGGTGCCCGGGGTCAACCCGGATGTTCTGCTGCTCGATATCCGCATGCCGGGCAAGAACGGGATCGACGTGCTGGTCGAGCTCTCCGAGGCCGGGCGACTGCCGCCGACCATCATACTGACCACCTTCGACGACGACGAGCTGGTGCTCAGCGGCATCCGTGCCGGCGCGCGCGGCTATCTGCTCAAGGATGTCGAGCTCGATGAGCTGCTCAGCGCCGTGCGCGCGGTTGCCGAGGGCAAGACCATCGTCAAGCCGGCCGTAACCGAGCGTCTGCTCAAGGGTCTTGGCCAGGTTCGCACGGATTTCAGCAGCCTCGAGCAGCCCGACCCGATGACCGACCGAGAGACCGAGATCCTGCGCCTCATGGCGGGGGGGTACTCCAACAAGGAGATTGCCGGTGCGCTCAGCGTGGCCGAAGGCACGGTCAAGAATCATGTCTCCAACATCCTTTCAAAAATGGGTGTGCGCGATCGCACTCGCGCCGTCCTCAAGGCTTTCGAGGCCGGCATCATCTGACTGCGACCGGGGCTAGGCGGGCGCATTTTTTCAATGGACTCAGTGTGTTATAAGATAACAACTTTGCCCGGAAGTGCGGCTGAAGCCGGGGACTGCGCTACAATCCTGCTCTGTTTTTCCAACGGAACGAATCATGCGCGTACTCGCGAACCTGCTTGTCCCCTTATTCCTGCTTGTTCTCACCGGCTGTCAGCAAGGTGCCGATGAGCCTGCGGTGCCCGAGGAGCAACCCGAAAGCCAAGCGTCGGAACAATCGTCGGAACAATCGCCCGAAGACGATGCGCGGTCTCTGCCCGCGGTTCCCGGCGACGGTATCGATACCGAGCGCTACAGCGATCACATGGCCACCCTGGCCTCCGATGAGTTCGGCGGACGGGCGCCCGGGACCCGTGGTGAGCGCCTGACGCTGGACTACCTGGTCGCCGAATTCGCCGAGCTGGGTCTCCAGCCGGGCTACAACGGCAGTTTTCTTCAGCCCGTGCCGATGGTCGAGACCACCAACCAGGAGCGTTCCGCCCTGCAGCTGGAGCGCGAGGAAGGCGAGGTTGAAAGCCTGACCTACCCGGAAGAAATGATCATCTGGTCGCGCCGCGGCGGCACCGAGCAGCACGGAATCGAGGATTCCGAGCTGGTGTTCGTCGGTTATGGTGTAGTCGCTCCGGAATACGACTGGGACGACTACGCCGGTCTCGATGTCGAGGGCAAGACCGTGGTCATGCTGGTCAACGACCCGGGCTTCGCCACCGGTGACGACAACCTGTTCAACGGCCGCGCCATGACCTACTACGGGCGCTGGACCTACAAGTACGAAGAGGCGGCCCGCCAGGGCGCGGATGCGGCGATCATCATTCACGAGACCGAGCCGGCCTCCTACGGCTGGGACGTGGTGGCCAATTCCTGGTCCGGCGCTCAGTTCGAACTGGGCGACCAGGGTGATGATCCGGTCATGGCACTCGAAGGCTGGGTGACCGCCGACGCGGCCGAACATCTGTTCGAGCGTGCCGGGCTTGATTTCTCCGAGCAAAAGGCCGCTGCCGCTGAGCAGGGTTTTCGCTCCGTGAGCCTCGGTGCACGGGCCACGGCCGCCGTTCGCAACAGCGTTCGCGAGGGGGTGTCGTACAACGTGCTGGCCACCATCCCGGGCAGCGAGCGGCCGGATGAGGCCGTCGTCTACATGGCCCACTGGGACCACCTCGGCCGCGACATGTCGCAGCCGGGCTCTCAGGGCATCTACAACGGCGCCATCGACAACGCCAGCGGCACGGCCGCGCTGCTCGAGCTGGCCCGGCTTCACCAGCAGGCCGGCGCGCCCGAGCGCAGCATTCTGTTCCTGGCCGTTACCCTGGAAGAATACGGCCTGCTGGGCTCGCGCTACTACGTCAACAACCCGGTCTTCGCTGCCGCCGATACCGCCGCGGCGATCAACATGGACGCCCTGAGCATGGTTGGCCCGACCCACGATGTCGAGGTGGTCGGCCACGGCTCGTCCGAGCTCGAAGACATCCTCGAGCTGGCCGTGCGTGACCAGGACCGGGAGATGGTTGCCGAGCCCTCGCCCGAGGCGGGCTTCTACTACCGCTCGGACCATTTCAACTTTGCCCGTGGCGGCATTCCGGCACTTTACGCCAAGGGCGGTCTTGACCACCGCGAGCATGGCGTGGAGTACGGTCGCGCCGAGCAGGTCGACTATCGCGACAACCGCTACCATCAGCCGGCCGATGAATTTGATCCGGACTGGGATTTCCGGGGTGTGGCCGAAGACCTCGAACTGCTCTACCGTGTCGGGCGCGATGTTGCCGACAGCGATCGCTGGCCGCAGTGGTACGAGGGCAACGAGTTCCGGTCCATCCGTGACGCGCAGCGTCCGGACTCGGGCTGAACAGCGCGACGATTCTCGTCCAACCGGGCGGACCTCCGGCGTTCGCCCGGCCCGGATCAACCGGCCGGATCTGTCGACTGGCTCACGTTCCGCGCCCTGAAAACCCTAGCTTATTGCAAGGTCGTCGCTCTGGCGCGGTCCGTGCATGGTTCCGGGTATGACTCCGTTGAATGAATCGACCACATGCCGCGATGACCAATCGGGTCTTCCCACCGGGCGGACCGGGGCGCTCAAGGTCAGGGCGTTCGATTCGGCCGCCATCGGCATGGCGCTGCTGGATATGCAGGGCCACTGGATCGACGTCAACGACCGCTTCTGCCGTATGCTCGGCTTCGAGCGCGGCGAGCTGCTGTGTCGTTCCTACCAGTCGCTAACCGCGCCGGAAGACCTGGATATCAGCGCCTGGCACATGCACCGCCTGCAGTCCGGGCGGGCACCGGTCTGCGAGTTCGAAAAGCGCTATCGCTGCCGCGACGGCGAACTGATCTGGGTCCGTATCCATGCCTCCATCTCCGCCGACGATGCGCCCGGCGGCGAGCGCTTCATCATCACCCAGGCCTGGGATATCACCGAAGCACGCCGCACCCGGCTTGCGCTGGCCGAAAGCGAGGCACGGCTCTCGCTGGCGCTCGATGGCGCAGAGCTGGGGATGTGGCACTGGGAAATCGGTGCCGGGCATTTCGATTTCGACGAGCGCGCACGACGTATTCTCGGCTATCACCGCAACGAGGTCTCGCCGACCGCCCGTTCGGTGATGGCGCTGTGCCATCGGGATGACCGCCGGCGCGTGATCGAGACCATGGAGCGTCACCGGGCCGGAGCGCTTCAGACCTTCGAGACCACGCTCCGGCTCGGTCAGCGCGGGGGTGGTTTTGTCTGGGTGCTGGCGCGCGCCCGGGTGACCGGCCGCGACAGCGATGACCAGCCGCTGCGTGTGAGCGGCACCATCATGGATGTCAGCGAGTGGAAAAAGCTCGAGGATCGATTGACCCGGCTGGCCACGACCGATCAGCTGACCGGCCTGCTCAATCGTCGATCGGGAATCGAGGTGCTCGCCGAGGCCGTGGCGCGCGACCGTGATCATGACCTGGGGTTGAGCATGGTCATGCTCGACATCGACCACTTCAAGACCATCAACGACAACCTGGGACACGAGGCCGGCGACCGGGTTCTGGCCGAAATCGGTCGACTGTTGCGCGCCGACAAGCGCGATTCCGATCATGCCATTCGCTGGGGCGGAGAAGAATTTGCCGTGGTGTTGTCCGATACCCGGGCCGGCGGTGCACGGGCCCAGGCCGAGCGGCTCTACGCCGCGATCGACCAGGTCGCGGCCTCCGTTCCGGACATCGAATCGATCAGCGCGAGCTTCGGCGTGGTTACGCGTCGTGCGGGCGAGGATGGGTCGGCGCTGATGCGCCGGGCCGACAACCTGATGTACCAGGCCAAACAGGCCGGGCGCGGCCAGATCATCACGGACACCTGAATTTGCTCAGGCCCGGCCGACGTCGGTGTCTTGCGGCGAGTGCAGGTATTCGCTGTCCTCGGCTGCTTGCAGCACGATCTGCATCAGGGTCTCGACCCGCTCGCGCGCGGTCAGCACATCGTCTTCGTCCGGCGGGTCCTGCGGCTGATGTGCATAAAGCCAGTAGTGGACCGCGCCGGCGATGAGCCCGTCGGCCAGCACCCAGGGGTCGGCGTCGGGCTGCTCGGCCGCGCGCTGATTGCCGAGGTCGACGACCTCGTCGGCGGTCTCGTCGAATAAGGCCTGGTGTTCTTCTTCGTTCATGCGCTCGCTCCTGGCTCGGGTTGATGGTGGGCGATTGCCGATCTGGCCAGACGGCCCCCGAGATCGATGACCTCCCGGGCCCGGTGGAACTCGTGGACCATGCAGCTGTTCTTGGGCACCTGGACGACCAGGTCGGGCTGGAAGATCGACAGGTGCTGCCGGGTGATGCTCGCCTCCATGATGTCGAGCGATCGAATCATCACGGCCAGCAGACCGGGCTGGCTCTCGCGTGGTTCACGGTCGCTGGAAAAGCCGTCGACAAAGTCCCGGACGCGGTTGGCCAGGCGACTGGAGCCGGTGCGGCTCTCGGAACGGGTGGTCGGCTCCAGCGACGCGTCCGGCGGGCCGTTGACGTCGACGACCACCGTCCGGTCGTTCATGCAGCGCAGCGTCGGTGCCACCGGAATCGGGTTGAGAATACCGCCGTCGACCAGGGTTCGGTCGCGGTAGCGGTGCGGCGTGAAGATCCCGGGGATGGCGATCGAGGCTCGTATGGCGTCGAACAACGGCCCGCGGTCGAGCCACAGCTCACGGCCCTGGTCGATATCCACGGTCACGGCCGTGAAGTCGATCGACAGGTCTTCGATGTTGAGCTCACCAACCAGCTCGGCGAGCTTGTTGATGATCTTGCGCCCCTGAATGAGACCGCCCCCGGAAAACGTCCAGTCGACCAGCGACAGTACGTCGGACTGGCCGAGCCCGCACACCCATTCTTCGTAGGCGTCGAGCTTGCCGCTGGCATAGATCCCGCCGATCAGCGCGCCCATCGAGCTTCCGGAGATGGCCTGAATATCGGCGCCGGCCTCGGTGAGGGCACGGATCGCGCCGATATGCGCCAGCCCGCGCGCGCCGCCCGAGCCGAGTACGAGAGAGACTGATCTGCCCTTGAGGAAATCCTTGTCCTGCATGGTGTTCTGTCAGCGCGTGCTTGCCCGGATTATACGGTGCTTCGGCTGCCCGTCAGCTGAGCTTGAAGGCTCGACGCAGCCAGGCCAGGTAGTGCTCGTCGGTCGACACCACCTTGCCCGGCGAATCGGACAGCTTGACCACCGGCTGGCCGTTGCAGGCGGTCATCTTGATGACGATGTTGATCGGGTCGACGCCGGTGTCGTGGGTCAGGTTGGTGCCGATGCCGAACGACACGCCGGCCTGGTCGCGAAAGCGCTGCCAGATTTCAGCCGCACGCGGGATGGTCAGGGAATCGGAAAACACCAGGCGCTTGGTGCGCGGGTCGATGCGATGGTTGCGGTAGTGCTCGATCATCGCCTCGCCCCAGGCCATCGGGTCGCCGGAATCCTGGCGGGCACCGTCGAAGAGCTTGCAGAAGTACAGATCGAAGTCGCGCAGGAAGGCCGCGAGCCCGTAGGTATCCGACAGCGCGATGCCGAGATCGCCGCGGTACTCCTGGGCCCAGATTTCGAAGGCGAAGCGCTGCGTTTCGGCCAGCCGCGGCCCGAGCGCCTGGCAGGCCTGGATGAACTCGTGGGCCATGGTGCCGATTGGCACCAGCCCCAGCTCGCGCGCCAGTGCGACGTTACTGGTGCCGCGCACGCTTCCGGGTACTTCCGAGGCCAGGGTGCTCACGACCTCGGCGTGCCAGGCACGCGAGAACCGGCGCCGGGTACCGAAATCGGCGACCACGAACTCGTCGGGCCGGTCGAGGGCGCGGATCTGGTCGATCTTGGTCGCCAGGCGTTCACGCCCGGTCTCGAGCCGATGGTCGGGATGGGCATGGCGCTGCCAGAGTTCGCTGATAATGGCCAGCAGTGGCACCTCGAACAGGATGGTGTGCAGCCAGGGCCCGCGAATTGTCAGGCTGAGCTGGTCGTCTTGCTCGCTGATCTCGATAAAACGCGATTGCAGCTGAAACAGGCGCAGGAACTCGACGAAGTCGTCCTTGATGTAGCGCAGGCTTCGCAGGTAGTTGAGTTCCTCGGGGTCGAGCCTGAGTTCGCAGAGCTGTTCGACCTCGCGCTCGATCTCGCGCCGGATGGGGCGCAGGTCCACGCCTTCGCTTCGACAGTTGAAGCGGTACTCGACTTCCGCGCCCGGAAACTGATGCAGCACCGCCTGCATCATGCTGAACTTGTAGATGTCGGTATCGAGCAGCGAGCGGATGATCATGTCGCCAGCTCGGCGCTGCTTTCGACCAGATGTATGCCGGCCTTGCGCATGTCGGACAGCGCCTCGTTGACTGAAGGCTCGGCGATGCCCCGGCAGGCGGCCTGGTTGAGAAGGACCTCGAAACCCGCTCCCCTGAGCTGCAGTGCGGTGGCCTTGACACAGAAATCGGTCGCCAGGCCGCCGACGAGAACGTGGCTGACCGAGCGCTCGCGCAGCCACTCGATCACCCCGGTCGACATCTTCTCGGCCAGGTCGTGGTAACAGGCGCCGTAGGGGTGCATGTCCAGCTCGACGCCTTTCCAGACGAAAAAATCGTACTCGGCCGGGTGCGGCAGCGACTCGAGCAGCTCGAAGCCCTCGGTGCCGGGCACGGCATGCACCGGCCAGAATTCGTTGGCATAGCGCGCCGGTGCGCCGGGCTGACCGACCCGGGTCGGGTCCTCGGTCACCCAGTGCGCCTGCGGGCTGTGGGCATCCTTGGAACCCACGCGCCAGCCGGCCAGGCGGGCCTGGGCATTGAGCTCGGGCGCGATCTGGTCACCGCCCTTGACCGGTAACTCATCCGGGCAGATCGGTGTGAAGGTTCGCTGGGCATCGACATCGAATGCGGCGATGCGCTCGGTCTCGGGTAATTGCATGGGTTCTCGCCTCGCTTGAACCGATTTCAATCGGCTGATGAATGGGCCTGTCGACAAACCTCGGGTCGAAGCGCCCGACAGTCAATCGAGAAGGCGGCGGCTGGCGGCCGGTATGGCTTCGAACAGCGCGTGCTGGCTGTCGGCATAGTCGATCGGGCAGTCGATGACATCGACCCCGGGCTCGGCCAGGCAGCGGCTCAGCACGGCGCCCAGTTCGGCGGCTGATTCGACGCGATGCCCGCGCGCGCCGTAGCTTCTGGCATAGGCGACGAAGTCGGGGTTGCCGAAGCCCAGACCGAAGTCGGGAAGCTGCATGTCCTGCTGTTTCCACCGGATCATCCCGTAGCCGTCATCGCGGACGATGAGCACCACCAGGTCGAGTTCCAGGCGCACTGCAGTCTCGAGTTCCTGCGAATTCATCATGAAACCGCCGTCGCCGCACACTGCCAGGACCGGCCGGTCCGGTTCGACCAGGCGCGCGGCCATGGCCACCGGCAGGCCGGCACCCATGGTCGCCAGCGCGTTGTCGAGCAGCACCGAGTTGGGCTGGCTGGCGCGGAAGTTGCGCGCGAACCAGACCTTGTAGAGCCCGTTGTCGAGCGCCAGGATGCCGTTGTCGGGCAGGGCGCGGCGCACCTCGTGAACCAGCCGGCGCGGGTGGACCGGAAAGCTGTCGATGTCGGCGCCTTCGTCCAGGTCGGCGGCCATCGCGCGTCGGGCACGCTGGCAGAAGCTCAAGTCCCAGTGCTTGGATGGCGTGATGCGCTCGGCGAGCTGCCACAGGGCGTTGCCGATATCGCCGGTGACTTCCATCTGCGGAAAGTAGACCGGGTCGACGCGGGCGGTGAAAAAATTGACGTGGATGACCAGGCGGTTGCCGTCGCGCATGAAAAACGGCGGCTTCTCGACCACATCGTGGCCGACGTTGATGATGCAGTC
>CAYQJJ010000084.1:0-10907 GCA_964417745.1 uncultured Wenzhouxiangella sp. | reverse complement strand
ACCTTTCCTACCGATTCGATGGCGAGGCAGGCATAGAGGCCGAGTCGGCAAGTATCGTGTATGACGGCAACGAGCATGAAGTGGCAACCGCAACCGTACCCCCGGGGTTGCATCATTCGGTGGTCTACAACGGCAGCTCCTCCCTGCCGGTCGATGCCGGAACCTATAAAGCGACCATCGAAGTCGACCAGCCCGGCTGGTCCGGCTCGGCCGAGGCCACGCTGACCATCAACCCGGCCGGCCAGGCCATCGACTTCCAGCCCCCGGAAACCGTCCCGACCAGTCAGCCCTCAATAACGCTCAACGCCAGCGCCGACTCCGGGCTCGCCGTCGACTACACCCTCATCTCCGGCCCGGCCAGCCTCTCCGACAACCAGCTGCTGCTCGACGGCGTGCCCGGCCTGGTCGTCATCGAAGCCAGCCAGCCCGGCAACAACAACTGGCTCGCCGCCGACCCGGTCGAGCGCACGATCGAAATTGCCGATCCGCCGGACCTGCTGTTCGAGGATCGCTTTCAGGCCGATAGCGCCGGCGAGGCCGGTGAAATACCGGGACGGTAGCGACGATCTTCGGGACCTCGGGCGGGATTGGGCGGAACTCCAGGGCCACGTATTGTGGGTCGGATTGATCAGGATTCGAGTTCTTCCCAGCGCTGGTAGGCGGTGTCGAGCTGTTGCTGGAGTTGTGCGATCTTTTCGCTGGTCCTGGCGATGGCTTCGGCGGACTGCTGGTAAAAGGCCGGGTCGTTCATGTGCTCGCTGAGCTCGGCCATTTCGGCCTCCAGTGCCTCGACCTTCGCGGGCAGTTGTTCGAGCTCGCGCTGGACCTTGTAGCTGAGCTTGGCGGGTTTGGGCTTTGCTGCCGGCTGCGCCGGGGCCTCGGGCCGACTGGCTGACGGCGTGGCTTGTTTCGATGCGCTTGCGGCGCGGCGCTGGCGCTGCCAGTCGCTGTAGCCACCGACGTAGTCGCCCACCTGGCCGTTGCCTTCCATCACCAGGCAGCTGGTGATGACGTTGTCGATGAATTCGCGGTCATGGCTGACCAGCAGCAGGGTGCCGGGGTAGTCGGCCAGCAATTCCTCGAGCAGTTCCAGGGTTTCGGCGTCGAGGTCGTTGGTCGGTTCGTCCATGACCAGCAGGTTCGAGGGCCGGGCGAACAGTCGGGCCAGCAGCAGCCGGTTGCGCTCGCCGCCGGAGAGCTTGGTGATCGGCGCGCGGGCACGTTCGGGCGTGAACAGGAAGTCCTGCAGGTAGCCGATGATATGTTTCTGTTTGCCGTTGATCTCGACGAACTCGCGGCCTTCCGAGACGTTTTCGGCAGCGGTCCAGTCATCGCGCAGTACCGCGCGGTGCTGGTCGAAGTAGGCGACTTCCAGCGCGGTCCCCGGCGTGATTTCGCCGCTGTCGGGCTGGATCTGTCCGAGCAGCAACTTGAGCAGGGTGGATTTGCCGCTGCCGTTGGCACCGATCAGGCCGATGCGATCGCCGCGCAGGATGGTGGTGGAGAAATCCCGGATCACCGGCTCGTCGTCCCAGGCGAAGCTGACGTTTTCGGCGACGATGACTTTCTTGCCCGACTGCCCGGCAGTGGACACGTTCATGTTGACGTTGCCCTGGCGTTCGCGGCGCTCGGCGCGTTCGGAGCGCATGCGCTTGAGAGCTCGCACGCGGCCCTCGTTGCGGGTGCGGCGCGCCTTGATGCCCTGGCGGATCCACTTTTCTTCCTCGGCGAGCTTTTTGTCGAAGCGCTCGTGTTCGAGCTCTTCTGCGTGCAGGCGTTCCTCGACGCGGCGCAGGTAGTTGTCCCAGTCGCCCGGCCAGGAAGTGACCCGGCCACGGTCGATCTCGACGATGCGCGTGGCCAGCGAGCGCAGAAAGCGCCGGTCATGGGTGACGAAAATCAGGCTGCCGGCAAAGCCCTTGAGGAAATTCTCCAGCCATTCGATGGATTCGATATCGAGGTGGTTGGTGGGCTCGTCGAGCAGCAGGATGTCGGGCTTGCGAACCAGTGCCTGGCCGAGCAGCACCCGGCGCTTCATGCCGCCGGACAGGCTGGAAAAGGCGGCGCTGCCGTCGAGGTCGAGTTGTTCGAGCACACGTTCGACGCGGTTGTCGAGGTCCCAGCCGGCGCCGGCCTCGATGCGCGACTGGATGTCGGCCAGGGCATCGGCATCGAACTCGCCCTGGCTGAGCCGGTGATACTCGGCGAGCAGATTGCCCATCTCGCCGAGCCCGGCGGCGACCTGGTCAAAGACTGTGCCGTCGGTATCGGCCGGCACTTCCTGTTTGAGGCGAGCCACCACGGTACCGCTGCCGGTCTGGATCTCGCCTTCCTCGGGCTCGAGCTCGCCACCGATGAGTTTGAGCAGCGTCGATTTGCCGGCGCCGTTGCGCCCGACCAGCGCCACGCGCTCGCCGCTCTCGATGGTCAGGTCCACCTGCTCGAGCAGCAATGGCCCGCCGATGCTGAAATTCAGATTCTTGATCGAAAGCAGGTGCATGCGATAAACCCTTCGGGAGTCGGCGAGTGTACGGGTTGCGGGCCCGTGGTGGTCTCAGGATATGGGCTCGGGTGATCGCGCTTGCAAGCCGGTCGGCCCGGCCCGTTTACTCCCGGCGTTCGGCCGGGTCCGGTTCGGGCGACTCACCGAGCGCGGCCCAGGGCAGCTCGAATGCGCGGGTGATGGCCTTTTCGGCCTCGACCAGTACGAACACCAGCAACGCAAAGCCGATCACCATCGGCCAGTAAGCCAGCGGCAGGGCCTGGGTGGCGAACACGGTCTGCGTGGCGGGCAGGTAGGTAAACAGCATCTGAAGGACTACCAGCACGCCGGCGGCGAGCAGGGACCAGGGATTGGTCAGCAACACGCCCGTCGTCATGCTGCTTTGCTGCCAGCGCCGGCAGTTGAACAGGTAGGTCAGCTGGCCGGCGACGAGCACGTTGACAGCCATGGTGCGCGCCAGATCCTCGCTGCCGGTAGCGGTGAGCACGGCGCTGTGAAAGCCGAACGTGCCGGCGGTGAGCAGTGCGCCGACCCAGAGCACCCGGGCGATTACGAACGATGAAAGCAGGCTCTGCCCCGGCGGACGCGGTGCGCGCAGCATGAGGTCGTCCTCGCCGGGTTCGAAGGCCAGAGCCAGAGCCAGCGTGACGGCGACGACCATGTTGACCCACAGGATCTGTACCGGTGTGATCGGCAGGGCCAGTCCGGCAATCACGGCCAGAACCACGACCAGGGCCTGGGCGGCGTTGGTCGGCAGCAGGAACAGGATCGCCTTGCGGATGTTGTCGTAAATGGCGCGTCCGGCTTCGACCCCGCTGACGATGGTGGTGAAGTTATCGTCGGCCAGCACCATCTCCGAGGCCTGGCGTGCGGCTTCGGTGCCCTTGATGCCCATGGCGACCCCGATATCGGCGCGCTTGAGCGCCGGGGCATCGTTGGCGCCGTCGCCGGTCATGGCCACGATCTGTTCGTCGGCCTGCAGGGCCTGGACCAGGCGCAGCTTGTGCTCGGGCGTGGTCCGGGCGAAGACATCGATTTCGCCGACTTCGCGGCCGAGCTCCTGGTCGTCCATGCCATCGATTTCACGACCACTCATGGCGCGGGGATCGTCGCGGCCGATACCGAGCTCTCGGGCGATCGCCAGTGCCGTGGCGGCATGGTCGCCGGTGATCATCTTGACCCGGATGCCGGCGCGCTGGCAGGAGGCCACCGCCTCCCGGACACCGTCGCGCGGCGGATCGGCAAAGCCCACCAGACCCAGCAGCGTCAAATCATTGAGGTCAGGGTCGATGTCGAAGCGCTCGAGGGATTCATCAACTTGCTTGTGGGCGATCGCCAGTACGCGCAGGCCTTCGCCGGTCAGGCGCTCGAGCTTGGCGTGCCAGAAGTCGTCGTCGAATGAACTGTCCTCGTTTCCGGCGTGCTGCCGCGTACAGCGCTCCAGGAGCACTTCCGGAGCACCCTTGATGCTGATCTGCCCCGGCGTGAGGCTGGCCATGAACTTGTGGTCCGAGGAAAACGGGATCAAGTGGCGCCGCGGATGGTTCTGGCGCTCCTCGCGCGGATCGAGTCCGGTGGATTCGGTCAGGTCGATGAGGGCCCGCTCCAGCGGGTCACCGCCCTCGGAGCCGGGTTCGTGATCGCTGGCCAGCACTGCCGCGCGCAGGATTTCATTGGCCCAGTCGGCGGTGAAGTCTTCGTGCTCGGGGTGGACCGTGGCGTCGGCGCGGGCGATCGCCCGGACCCGCAGCTCGTTGCGCGTGAGGGTGCCGGTCTTGTCCGAGCAGATCGCGGTGACCGAGCCGAGGGTCTCGACCGCCGGCAGGCGGCGAATGATGGCCTTGCGCGAGGCCATGTGCTGTACCCCGACCGCCAGGGTGATGGTGATGATCGCCGGCAGGCCTTCGGGAATCGCGGCGACGGCCAGCGCGATGCCGGCCAGCAGGCCGTCGCCGAGCGGCAGGTCATGGACCAGGTAGCCCAGTGCGACAACCGCGACCGCCATGACCAGGATGACAACCGTCAGGACCTGGCCGAATCGGTTGATACGCCGTAGCAGCGGCGTGGTCAGTTCGACCACCTGCTCGAGCATGCTGCTGATATGCCCGAGCTCGGTATCGCGCCCGGTGGCGACGACCGCACCGGTTGCCTGGCCGTTGGTGACCATGGCCCCGGAGTGGGCCATGCTGTGACGGTCGGCCAGGTCGGTCTCGTCGGCCACGGCCTCGGCCTGCTTGCCGACCGGTAATGATTCGCCGGTCAGGGCCGCCTGGTCGATGCGCAGGCCGTGGGTCTCGAGCAGACGAAGGTCGGCCGGAACCCGGTCGCCGGCCTTGATGCGGACCACGTCGCCGGGCACCAGCGTTTCGGCATCCTGGTCCTGCCAGCGGCCGTCGCGCAGCACGCGGGCCTTCAGAGCCAGCATGCGGCCGATGGCTTCCATGGCCTGTTCGGCCTTGCCCTCCTGGACGAAGCCGATGATGGCATTGATCACGACCACGGCCATGATGACCCCGGCGTCGATCAGGTGCCCGAGTGCGCCGGCCAGTATGCCGGCGGCGATCAGGATATAGATCAGAACGTTGTGAAATTGCGCGAGTAGACGCCGCCAGGCCGGTCGGCGCGGGGCGCTCGGCAGACTGTTCGGGCCGTGCTTGTCGAGGCGGTCAGCGGCCTCGTCTTTGCTCAGGCCGTCAGACGAGCTGTCGAGCTTGTCGAGTGTCTCACGGCTCTCAAGGCTGTGCCAGGAAGCTTCTTTCGGGGGCATGCGAGGGGGCTGAACGGGGGCGCCAGATCACGATGTTAGCTGATTCCGATGAGCATCGGAAACACCAGCATCGGAAACACCATGGGACCGGCCGGCAGCCCGTGGCTGCCGGCCAGGGGAGGATCTTGAAGCAGCCTCAGGCGGCTTCGATGCTGCCCTGTTCGATTTCCTCGGCGGTGGCTTCGCGCACGTCCTTGACCTCGACCTTGAAGTTGAGATTCTTGCCGGCGAGCATGTGGTTGCCATCGACTTTTACCGTCTCGTCACCGACTTCGCGCACGGTCACGGTCATCGGGCCGGCGTTGGACTCGGCGCGAAACGCCATGCCTGGCTCGACCTTGTCGACGCCCGAGAACGCTTCGCGCGGGACATCCTGGACAAGTTCTTCGCGGTATTCGCCGTAGCCGTCTTCCGGAGCGACCTGGACATTCAGATCGGCGCCGGATTCCTGGCCTTCGATGGCCTTTTCCAGGCCGGGGATGATGTTGTTGTGGCCGTGCAGATAAACCAGCGGCTCGCGGCCTTCGGAGGTATCGATGACCTGACCTTCATCATCGGTCAGGGTGTAGTCGATGCTGACGACGCTGTTGGCGGAAATTTGCATGAGAATCCTTGCGTTTTTGAGTGTAAACCGGGCACTTTACCATGCCGTAATTCATGGGTAAGGGCAAAGGGCCGCGATTGCAATAGCTGCCACCAAGCCCGACCGGGCGCGAAGCCCGGGTGTGTCAGGAGCGATGATCGGTGGCGAGGGCTGCCAGCTGTGCGATCGTCTCGCGGGTGGCGCGCTCGATCCCGGCACCCCGGGTCAGCAGGTCGCCACCGACAACAATGGCGCGGTCCGGGCCTTGTTCGGCCGCGGTTTGTGCGGCCAGCTCCAGCGTCTTGCCGCCACCAGCGCAGGGCAGGCTGGCGCGCATTGACCCCAGCGGTGCGGTCAATGCCCGGGCGGTGGCCGCACCGGTGTCGCGCTCGCCCGAGCTGATCCGCCCCCCGCTGCCCGGAAAAATGCTGATATCGGCTCCGGCGGCGCGCACCAGCGTACCGAGCAGAACCGCCGCGTTGATGCCGCGATCGGTGCTTTCGGTCAGGGTTCCGGCGGCAGCCGGATGCGCCAGCCACATCAGTCCGTGACGGCGCGCGGCGCTGGCCGCCGTCTCGAGACCCATGACCCAGGGGCACAGCACCACCCCGGGCAGGCCGAGGCGGGCGACGGTCTCGAGCTGGCGTTCGAGGTGGTCGCCGCTGCCGGCAACATGGGGCAGATAGAGCGTTGCCTTGCCGGTTTTATTCTGTGCATTATCAATGGCCTGGGAGCAATACGTGACGCGTTTTCTGAATGTCGGCAGGTCGGTCTCGACGAGATTCTGATCGTCCTTGATCAGGTCGCCGCCGCCGAGCGCGAAGCGGCGAGCCAGATCAGCCAGAACTTCGGGGCTGCTGCCGCGCGGCTTGAGTACGGTCATCAGCAGCGCCCGGTCGGCCACACCGAGCGCCTGGCGGATGCCGGCCAGGCCGCCCAGCGGTCCCGGCCAGGCTGCCAGCAGCGACTCGGGCAGGCGCAACTCGACCAGGCGCACCCGCGGGTAGAACGACACGTTGCCGTAGAGCAGGTGGAAAAGCTGGCCGATCTGGCCGCTGGCCAGCTCGGCCGGGTAGCCGATGCGCAGCACATGCCGGTCGGCATCCTTCGCCTCGACGGCCAGTACCCGCCCGAGGAAGCGCTCGGCGATGGCCTCGGAGATCAGCTCGCGCGGTGATTCCAGGCTTTGTTCGCGGGCGATGTTTTCGGCCAGCTCTTCTGCCGGGCGGTCCACTCGCGTGGCGATATAGGTGGCTTCGATCAATTCCATTTCGTGCCGGTCCAGACTCAGGTCTCCTCGATACTTTGGCCGGCGCCGCGGGCGGCGCGTCGGCGTTGCCATTCAGATGGCAGGTCAGTCGCCTTGATGCGCACCCAGGGCGCGCCCGCGACCAGGCCCGGCGGTGCCAGCCAGGCGATCAATGCGATGGTTCCGGCCAGTATCAATTGTCCCGCCCAGCCGGCGTCGGGAAACAGGCTGCCCTGCAGCATTGGCACCAGCGCGAAAACGGCCGCGATCAGGCCGGCGCCGGTTGCCGATACCGCCTGCAGCTTTGCCCCGCAGGCGTGGCAGCGCAGCTTGTGCCCGCGGTGCAGATCGCTGAGGTCGAGCGGGTGGATGCGGGTTTCACAGTGCTCGCAGGTTTCCGGTTTCGTCATGCCGATGCCCGTTGCAGCGTTGTCGCGGCCAAGCCTAACCGATCCTGGCTGAACCCGGAAAGCCCGGACGTGACCAGTTTGCGGTGACTTGACGGGTCCCGGAACTTACAATACCCAACCCTGCAACCCTCCGGATCGGAATTCGAGCATGACCAGCAAACAGCGCGTGCTGACGGGCATTACCACCACCGGGACGCCGCACCTTGGCAACTACGTCGGCGCGATCAAGCCGGCAATCGCCGCCAGCCGGGACGACAACATCGATTCGTTCTACTTTCTGGCCGACTATCACGCACTGGTCAAGTGCGAGGAGCCCGACCGGGTCCAGCGCTCGACGCTCGAGATCGCCGCGACCTGGCTGGCGCTGGGGCTGGATACCTCGCGCAGCGTGTTTTACCGCCAGTCCGACATTCCGGAGATCCCGGAGCTGACCTGGCTTTTGACCTGCGTGACCGCCAAGGGTCTGATGAACCGGGCGCACGCCTACAAGGCCGCAGTCGACGAGAACCGGGAGGAGGGCGAGGATGCCGATCTCGGTATCACCATGGGGCTGTTCTGCTACCCGGTGCTGATGGCTGCCGATATTCTGATGTTCAACGCGCAGCGGGTACCGGTGGGCAAGGATCAGATCCAGCACCTGGAAATGGCACGCGATATTGCCCAGCGCTTCAACCATCGCTACGGCGAGCTGTTCGTGCTGCCCGAGGCCGAAACCGATGAGCACGTGGCCACGCTGCCGGGCACCGACGGGCGCAAGATGTCGAAGAGCTACGACAACACCATCCCGCTGTGGCTGCCGGAAAAAAAGTTGCGCAAAGCGATCATGAAGATCAAGACCAACTCGCTGGAACCGGGCGAGCCCAAGGACCCGGATACCGCGTCGGTGTACGCGGTCTACGCCGCCTTTGCCACGCCCGACCAGCGCCAGGCCATGCGCCAGGCGTTTGCCGATGGCATTGCCTGGGGCGAGGTCAAGCAGCAGCTCTTCGAGCTGGTCAACGCCGAGCTCGAAGCACCGCGCGAGCGCTACGAGGCGCTGATCAACGACCCGGTTCGGGTCGAGAAAGAGCTGGCCGCCGGCGCCGAGCGAGCTCGCGAACTGAGCCGGCCGCTGATCGATCAACTGCGCGCGGCGGTCGGCATCCGGAGACTGGGGTGAGCCAGCGCGTGGTCGACTGGCAGCCGCCGTCGGTGGCGGTCGCTGGAGATGGCATGTTTCCGGTTCGCCATGCCTGGTGCGTAGGGCGCAACTACGCCGAGCACGCGCGCGAGATGGGCGCTGCACCCGGAGACCCGGTGTTCTTCTCCAAACCGGCGCACTGCCTGGTCAACCCCGTGCAGGTTGAATACCCCGCCGGCACCGAATCGTTGCACCACGAAGTCGAGCTGGTCGCCTTTCTTGGCCGGGGCGGTCGCGGGTTGAGCCCGCAGGCCGCGTGCGAATGTATCTACGGCTATGCCGCCGGAGTCGATCTGACCCGCCGCGACCTGCAGGCGCGGCTCAAGCAGGCCGGCCAGCCCTGGGAGCTTGCCAAGGGTTTCGACCAATCCGGCCCGGTTGGAGCCATCATGCCGGCAGGCCACTGGACGCCGGGTGATGCAGTGAGTATCGAACTGCGGGTCAACGGCCAGGTACGTCAGTGCGGCAAGCTGGGCGACATGCTGTGGCCGGTCGGTGAGTTGCTGGCGCGCCTGTCGGCCGAGGTCACGCTGGAGGCTGGCGATGCGGTTTTTACCGGCACGCCGTCCGGGGTGGCCGAACTGCTTCCCGGCGACCAGGTCAGCGCGCACATCCAGGGCCTGCCGGAGCTTGAGTTTGTCGTGGCCGCCGCGCATTCGGGCTGATGTTCGATCTGTCCGTGCTCGGTTGGGTCGCTCTGGGAGGGGCGCTCGGGGCCGTACTGCGGGTGGTCGCGACCCGGGCGGTGAGCCGCCGCCAGGGGGATGATTTTCCCTTCGGTACCTTGTGGGTCAACTATAGCGGCGCGCTGGTCGGCGGCCTGCTGATCGGTTTCGGGCTGTCGATGACAGGCTTTGACCACGGTTTCGAGGCGTTCTGGCTGTTCGGCCTGGTCGGCAGCTACACCACCGTTTCGACGCTGGGGCTGGAGTGGCTCGAGCTGGTTCGCCGTGACCGCCTGGCGAAGGCCATGACCTATCTGGGCGCATCGCTGATTGGCGGTGTTGTGCTGGCGCTGGCCGGTATCCTGGCCGGCCTCGGCCTCAGTTCGCTGGTTCGATGACGACTCCGATGCGCCCTGCCGAATACCTTGCGGTCGCCGCTGGCGGCGCGCTCGGGAGTCTGAGCCGGTATTGTGTTTCGGCGGCGTGGCTGGCCGGCGGGCCGAGCGGGTTTCCCTGGCCAACGCTGGTGGTCAACGTGGCCGGCTCGATACTTGTCGGGCTGTTCGCCGCGCGCGCGCTCGACCCCGAGGCCTGGCTCGCCCGGCCCGGAGTACGGCTTTTTCTGGTCGCCGGGTTCTGCGGCGGCCTGACCACCTTTTCTTTCTTCAGTCTGGAACTGGCCATCCTGTTCCAGGAAGCCCGATGGCGGGCCGCCGGGATTTATCTTGTCGTTTCCCTGGTGGCCTGGTTGCTGGCGGTGGCGCTGGGCTTTCGCATCGGTCGTCGCCAGGCCTGGCGATCGTACACCAAGTCGCAAACCAACCAGGAGTGACCCTGTTGATCTTTGATTTCCTGATTCTTCTGCCCGTGACGGTGTTTTTGCTGTGGTTGTTCTGGTATTCGGCCCCGACCGGCCAGAGTGCCCGGGCGCGCCTGGCCGACTTTGTGGTCGGTCTGCTGGCTTTTGGCGGTGCGCTGTTCGTGCTGGCCTGGCTGCACGCCACGCTCTCGATCGAGGGCATGGACAAAAACATCCTGGCCGTGGCCAGCAGTTACCTGACCCTGCTGGCGGTACTGGGTGTGGGTTGGGGGCTGAGGCGGTCGCGGCGCAATGGTTGACCGGGCCCGGATTGATCTGACCCGGCTGGATTTGATCCCGGGCTGGTTTCGAGCCCGGACCCCGCACCGGGGGCGCTCAGACCAGTTGCTGAACCATCCGGAAGCCGGCGATCCAGGTGCCGGCCGCCGAGCCGAGGTTGGACAGGAAGAACACCAGGAATACCCGCGAGACCCGGTTGTGGAACCAGCCCGATACCTTGACGACGTCGTCGCGCAGGGTTTCGAAATCGACCACCCGCGGTTTGCGCAGCCAGGCTTCCATGGCGCCGGTGACCATGCCGGCGCCGATGGTCGGGTTGAGCGAGGTCAGCGGCGCGGCAACCAGCGCGGTGAGCACGGTCAGCGGGTGGGCCCGGGCGATCAGTGCGCCGAGGGCCGATAGCGTGCCGTTGATCACCACCCAGGTTGCGACCAGGGCCCAGCCCAGCTCG
>CAYQJJ010000083.1:0-11017 GCA_964417745.1 uncultured Wenzhouxiangella sp. | reverse complement strand
GGCGTGACCATGCACTCGTGGTTCCGGTCCTCGGGGCTGGTGTTCATCTACATCGCGATTTTCATGATCAGTTTTCTCTACGCAGCGCCGCGCCAGTTTCAGGCGGCGGTGGTCTTCACGCTGGCTTTCTACTTCGCCTACCGCCTGATCTGGCTGTTGATGTAGCAGGTTCGACACAGTGCTGCTGGTTCCGTATGCCTTCGCAAGGCTGCGGAACAGCCGCCCTGCTGTTTGTAATGAAACCGGATCAGTTCCGGGGGGTACGGTCCTGGCTTGAAAGAGAAAAAAATACATGGCGTTCTTCGAAACGCTATGTGGATCATCCAGGGAACCTCTGAATCAGTCTGCACGGGCGCGACGAGGTCATTGCGGGATCAAAGGCCGAAACGCGATCCGTGCAGATTGATTCGGAGCTCCCTAGCTTTTGCTGCCTTCCTCGATTTTTTCCGAAACAATGTTTCCGTTGTAATCCTCAAGCCAAATGGCCGAGTATTCCTTGCTCAGTCTGCCTCGAAGGTAATATCCCGTATTTTCCTGGAGATTGACTTCAATATCGCCTTCGATACTGTGCATATTCCCTCCCAGGGCAAGAATGGGCGCCGCCACGTGTGTCATTGCCTGGATTGACAGCACGACCTCCCCGGCCGGAACCAGTCGGCTCTCCTCCTGAACCTCCATCGTGAATCCCTTTCCTGAATTTGCCGCCGTGGTCTGGCCAGAGCTTGAAAGGACCTTTCGCCCGTCCACACGACGTAGTTGATAAAAGTGGCTTCGCGTAGAGGATACGTAGTCGGAAGTATCAATGATCATGGCCGTGGGTCCAGTGTAGCCTTCAGGTAATGGCTGATTCGTCGCACACGCGGCCAGAAGCAGAGTTGTCAGAAAAATCGTCGTAAAACGCATGGAGTCTCCCTGAGGTGGCACTGTCTAACCCATTAGTATGCCATGGCAGGCGGGCAGCGCGATGTCCGGCCCATGCGCGAAACGGGATTTCTCCATTGCTCGACATGACAAGCGCCTTGCTCGGGCTGGCGGAGCCAACCAGCAGCTGCCGCATCAACCCCCTGGCGAATGGATCGAAGGCAGGCGCAGTCGCGTCAGTGCACCATTGCCGTCCGGACGATCAACCAGGTCCAGAGTTCCGCCGTGGAGTTCGGCGATGCGGCTGAATTCGGGGTTGTTTGCATCGCAAACGGGAATTTTCCTGAACATGCCATGCGACACGCGCAACAAATTCCATGCAGCTTTCGTTGCCCGCCAAATCGTAACAACTCGAGCTTCATGATTGATAAACCGCCAACGCCGATTCGAGGCGCTGGCGGATCAAGTCGCGCAGGTCGGGTGGGTCGATGACTTCGATTTCCGGGCCGTGGCGGAGGATGTCCATGGCCAGTTCGGTGGGGTCGCTGAAAGGAACGATGAGTTCGAAGCGGCCGTCGCTGAGCCATTCACCATGCTGATTGGGGTGCCACTGTTCCTCGGCCAGCCAGCGCGACTGCTGGGGGCTGCAACGCAGGGTGGCGGTCTTTTCGCCGGGACCGGCGAAGATGCCGTAGGCGCTGGAATGATCGTCCATCGCCCTGGGGCTGATTTCGGATGCGCTTTGCTCGGTCGGCTCGATCGCCTCGATGCGGTCGAGGGCGAAACGGCGCATGTCCCCGCGGTGGTGGCACCAGGCATCCAGGTACCAGTTGTTGCGGTAGTGAGTCAGGCGCTGGGGCGAGATGGTGCGTTGGCTTTGCTGGTCGTCGCTGCGGGCATGATAGGTGATGGCCACCTGGCGCCGGTTGACCAGCGCATCACAGGCGATCCGGAAGCGGTGCTTGTTGATGCCGCGCGCGCCCATGCCGGCGATGTGGATACGCTGGACGAGCTCGGTGCTCGAGCCGTTGTGGTGCTTGTCGAGCAGGGACTCGATGCGCTTTTTCAACGGTCGGATGGCGTCGCTGAGCAGGCCGGGCTCGACTTGCTTGAGCAGGTGGTGGGCGCTGAGCAGGGCGTGCAGTTCCGAGGCGTTGAACCACAGGCCCGGAAGTTCGTAAACGCCGGCCTCGCCGCGGTCTTCGAGCACGTAACCCTGGCCGCGGATGGTGCGGATGGGCGCGCCGAACTCTTCGCGAAGTTTCTGAAGTGCCCGTTTGACGGTCGGCCTGGAGCACTCCATGCGTTCGGCGAGCTGGTCGAGGCTGATGGGTGTGCGCCGATCCTGGAGAATTCTCGAGAGATCGTAGATGCGGTCGAATTTGTTCATTGCCGGTCCCCCTTGGACACAGCCGATGCCTTGAAAAGCGGGCCGCTGCCAGGCGGCCCGCGCCTACTGCCTTGCCAGTCTGTCACAAGTGAGAGAGAGCGTGCACGCGGTGCGAAACGATCTGGCCCTCAGCGGATCAGCAATCCGGGCAAGAGCCAGCTTTTCCGGCGCGCAACGCAACCTGCAGTTTCTCAGCAATTCGGATCATTTCCTGATCCGGACCGGTATTGGTTCAGCAGTCTTGGCCGTCGGGGCGGATTTCGGGGGTGGTTTCGGCCAGGCGGATGTCGATTTCCTCGCGGCCGTCCTTGATCTGCAGGATGCGCAGCGGCATCCAGTAGAAGGCTTCGCTATGCCAGGAGTGGTAGTTCCGGCTCGAGCCTTCGCGGCGGAAGCGCTCCATGTGCTGGGCCTGGAAGCAACCGGCCGGGACGGCGAGCGACTCGTGGCCGTGGAAAAACATTTGCTGGTCTTCGATCTCGTCGCGTTCGAGGACGCGGAAGTCGAGATCTTTGCCGCGGTTGGCTTCATCGTGCAGCAGGGCGGCGATTTGCAGGCGCAGGGTCAGGGGGTCGAGGAGGTTTTCCTCGAGATCGATGAGGTGGTCGCCGTCGTAGGTGTGGGTGTTGGAGACGCCTTCTTCCCAGTCAAGCTGGTGTTGCCAGAAGCGCGAGCGGGTAGGGCCGCGCGCGACCTGGTGGTAGGTCAGCATGCGTACCTGGTCGCCTTCCCACATGAAGTGAGCCGATTCTTCGGCCGAAACGCGCAGCATGCGCGCCAGCGTGGCGGTGGCTTCGGTCTCGGTGTCGTAATGCCAGATGCCACGCTCGTCTCGGCTCAGGCTGACATGAACCTTGCCGATCTCGTTGCCGCGGCGCAACACTTCGTAGACGGCCTCGTGCGGAGGTACCGGGGCGGTGGTGGCAGCGCTGTCGGAACGCTCAGCGCCGATTGTCGCGCCGATCGTCGCGCCGATCGTCGAGCTGGCCGCCAGGGCCAAGATTGCGGCCGAGCAGCAGTGGCTCAGTGAGAACTTGATTGTTGATCTGGATAGTTTCATCGCGCCATTGGACCTGTTGATCGCTCAATAGTGCCATGGTCGCCGGCAGCAGCTGGTGTTCGAGCTTGAGCAGCCGGTCGGCCAGGGTCTCGGCAGTGTCGTCGGGTTGGATCTCGAGGCGGGCCTGGCTGATGACCGGGCCGCTGTCGAGCTTCGGGGTAACAAAGTGGACACTGGCGCCGTGGTCGCGATCGCCGGCGTCGAGCGCTCGCTGGTGGGTATTGAGCCCGCGGTGGCGCGGCAGCAGCGAGGGATGGATATTGACCATCCTGCCCGGGTAGCGTTCGACGAAGGCATCGCCGAGCACGCGCATGAAGCCGGCCAGGACGATGAAGTCCGGCGCATGGCCGTCGATGGCCGTGGCCAGTGCGGTCTCGAAGGTGTCACGGTCTCGGCAGCGCTGACGGTCGATGCATACGCTGTCGATGTGGTGTTTCCGAGCCAGCGCCAGCCCGGCGGCCTGCGGCCGGTCGCTGATGACCGTGGCGATGCGCGCATTGACTTCGCCGCGTTCGATGGCGCTGCGCAGGGCCGCGAAATTGCTGCCGCGCCCGGAGATCAGCACCACCAGGCGCGCGGGCTGGCCGGCCGTCATGGCTGGTAGCGCACCCGCTCACCGTCGGAGTGGGCGACGACCTTCCCGATGATGGGCGCGGGCTCGTCAAGATGCTCGGCGATGGCCCGGGCCTCTTTTTCGGGGCAGATGAGCGCAAAGCCGATACCCATGTTGAACGTGCGCAGCATCTCCGCGCTTTCAATGTTGCCGGCCTCGGCCAGCCACTCGAATACCGGCGGGCGGGGCCAGGCCCCGGGGTCGATGCTCAGGCCGAGATTGTCGGGCAGTACCCGCACGATGTTGTCGGTCAGGCCGCCTCCGGTGATATGGGCCATGCCGCGGATGTCGAAGCGCTCCAGCAGCTCGCGCACGAGGGATACGTAGATGCGCGTGGGAGCGAGCAGGTGCTCGCCGAGGGTGGTATCGCCGAGGGGTTCGTCGAGGCCGACCCCGGCATGCGCGATGACCCGGCGGATCAGGGAGTAACCGTTGCTGTGCGGGCCGGACGAAGACAGCCCGAGGACGACGCAGTCGGTGTCGATGCCGCTGCCGTCGATCAGGCCGTCGCGCTCGACTGCGCCGACGCAGAAGCCGGCCAGGTCGTATTCGCCCTCGCCGTACATGCCCGGCATCTCGGCGGTCTCACCGCCGATGAGTGCGCAGCCGGCCTGGCGGCAGCCCTCGGCGATGCCGGCCACGACCGCCTCGGCGGTGTCGATGTGAAGCTGGCCGCAGGCGAAGTAGTCGAGAAAGAACAGCGGCTCGGCGCCGCTGACCAGAATGTCGTTGACACACATCGCGACCAGGTCGATGCCGATGCGATCGTGAGCGTCGTGCTGGCGGGCCAGCAGCAGCTTGGTGCCGACTCCGTCAGTGCCCGAGACCAGCACCGGGTCGCGGTAGCGCTCACCGAGGTGAAACAGGCCGCCGAAACCGCCAAGGCCGGCGATGACTTCCGGGCGCTGGGTGGCAGCGACCAGCGGTTTGATGCGTTCGACCAGCGCGTGGCCGGCGTCGATATCCACGCCGGCGTCGCGATAGCTCAGGGAGTCGCCTTTCTTGTCGCTCATCGGAGGCCTTTGCTGAAGTAGTGAATCCGGCGCCTATTGTGACTGATTCGAGACACCGCTTGCCGGGAATTCCAGGGCATCGTAATGGCCGGGCTGTGGTATCTTTCGAGACGCTTATGAAACCGATTGCCATCAGTCTGGCCGGCCTGTTCTGGCTGCTCTGCGCGCTGCCGACCGCGGCGCTGGAGACAGCCGGGCTCTATACCGGCGAAGCCATCCTCGCCGAGGAGGACGGCGCCACCCCGGCGGCGCGCCTGCGTGCGCTCGACGAGGTGCTGGTGCGCCTGACCGGCCGGGTCGAGGTGTCGCCCGTGGCCGGGTTGGGTCTGCAGGCCGGTGATGTTCCGGCGCTGGTCCAGAGCCAGCAGATGGTGCGCGTGCCGCGCCTGGATGCCGACGGCGAGCGCTTCGAGCAGCTGCGCCTGAGAATCGAGTTCGATCCGACCGCGATCAATCGCCTGCTCGCCCGCAACGGGTTGCCGCGCTGGGGTCGCGAGCGTCCGGCGATTCTGCTCTGGATGGCGGTTGAGGATGACGACGGTGCCCGCCTGGCCGAGGATCCGCGGCTCGAGCAGGCCGTGCGTGAGGCCGGTCGTCGCTACGGGCTGGAACTGATTCGTCCGCTGGGCGATGCGCTCGACCTGGCTGAAGTCCAGCTTGCCGACGTGCGGGGCGGATTTCTCGACGCCGCCGAGCCGGGTGCGGACCGTTACTGGGCGAGTATGGTGGCAATGCTGGATCTGCGTGCCGAGTCCGATCACTGGACCGGGCGCTGGTTCTGGCGTCTGGAGGGCCGCGATGCCAGCCGCAGCCTGTCGGCCGACGCGCCCGGGCTGTTGATCGACCGTGGCGTGGCCGATATGCTCGCCGCGCTGGTCGAGCGCTATGCGATGCGCCCGGAAGTCGACAGCGACGGCTGGCAGCCGGTGCTGGTCGAGGGCATCGTCGACCCGGTCCAGTATGCCGAGGTGCTTCGCTACCTGGAGGACCTGAGCCGGGTCGAGGGGCTTCGGGTTTCCGGCGCGCGCGAGCGCGAGGTGGCCTTCGAGCTGCTCGTGTCCGGCGGCAATCTGCGCGATGCGCTGTCGCTGAGCCGCCTGCTGGCCGTCGACCGTGAAACGCCCGACGGGCGCCTGGTTCTGCGTCTGCGGCAGTGAACGCCAGGATCATCCCCAACCTGCTCACGATCGGCCGCATTGTGGCCGTGCCGCCGCTGATCTGGCTGCTGTTGAACGGCCACCACGGCTGGGCGCTGGCGCTGGCGGTTGCAGCCGGCGTGTCGGACCTGCTCGACGGCTGGCTGGCGCGGCGTTTTGACTGGCAGAGCCGGTTCGGCAGTTTTGCCGACCCGGCGGCCGACAAGCTGCTGATGGTCGGCTGTTATCTCACCCTCGGCTGGCTCGGCGAGCTGGTCTGGTGGGTGGTGACGCTGGTCATCCTGCGCGATGTGGTCATCGTGATCGGGGCCTTTGTCTATCATCGGCTGTTCGCGCCGGTCGAGGCCCAGCCGACCCAGCTGTCGCGCTTCAATACCTTTTGCCAGATCTTTCTGATGTGGTTCGTGCTCATTCGCCTGGCCGGCTTTCCGATGCCCGAGCAGGCGCAGATCGGCCTGGAGTGGCTGGTGGCCTTCATGGCGGTGGTCACGCTGACTCAATACGTGTGGTTGTGGTCGGTCAAGGCGGCTCGAACCGGTCGGAAAGGCAAAGGCTCGGCCGGGGCGCGATGAGCCGGCTGCAGATCCCGCTGGCGCTCAAGCCGCCGCGGCGCCCCGCATTCGAGAATTTTGTGGCCGGCCCGAATCGCTCGGTCGTCGAAGTGCTGTCCGAGGGGCTCGAGCCGGGTGGCTGGTATTTTCTCGGCGGGGCGGCCGGCAGCGGCAAGACCCATCTTCTCAGCGCGCTGCTTCAGCGTCTTGGCGTGGCCGGGAGTCCGGCCGGCTTTGCCGCGCTCGATGGCCCGGCCGGGCGCGACGTGATTGAATATCTCGACGGCGATTGGGTGATGCTCGACGATGTCGATGCCCTGGCCGGGGATTCAGCCGGTGAAATGCGGCTTTTCAATGCGCTCAATCGCTGGCGCGGCGAGCGCACCGGAGTGGTCATGAGCGGCCGCACACGGGCGGAGTTCGCGCTCCCGGATCTGCGCTCGCGCCTGTCCCAGGCCACCGGCCTGGCGCTCAAGCCGCTCTCGGATTCCGACCTGGTGCGTCTGGTGCAGTCGCTGGCTTTCGATCACGAAGTCGCGCTCGGTCGTGGCGCGGCCGAGTACCTGGTCACGCGCGTCGAACGCAACCCGGCCACGGTTGTTGCACTGATGCAGCATCTGGCCACGCGTGCCCTCAGCGAGCAGCGCACGGTGTCCGTTCCATTGATTCGCGAGGCGGTTCAGGCCCGGCCCGGCTGAACCCGCAAGGGCTTCATGGTTCGTGGTAGCGCGGCCGGAGGCAGGGAGGGGCAGTCCGGGGTCGGGAAAAGCCGTCTGCGAGGCGGTCAGAGCGCGTCGTTGTGGACGCCGCGCATGGCCCGGCCGGACGGGTCGGAGCGGTTGGCGAACTCGGCATCCCAGGCCAGTGCTTCGGGCGTGGAGCAGGCGATCGACGGGCCGCTGGGCACCGTGGCCGCGGCGGCCGGCGAGGCGAAGCGGCGCTCGAACAGCCGCCGGTAGAGGTATTGTTCCTTGGTGGTCGGCGGGTCGAGCGGAAAGCGCTGCTCGGATTCTGCGAGTTCGCGGTCGCTGACTTCGGCCTCGGCGTGGTCGCGCAGCGCGTCGATCCAGCCGTAGCCGACGCCGTCGGAGAACTGCTCTTTCTGGCGCCACAGGATCTCGTCGGGTAGCAGACCACGGCCGGCTTCGCGCAGAATCGCCTTTTCGGGCCGCCCGTCGCCGGCCATCTTGGCCGCCGGGTCCATGTGCATGGCCACGTCGAGGAACTCAAGGTCCAGGAAGGGGACGCGCGCCTCGACGCCCCAGGCGGCCATCGACTTGTTGGCGCGCAGGCAGTCGAACAGGTGCAGCTTGTCGAGCTTGCGCACCGTCTCGGCGTGGAATGCGCGCGCGTCCGGTGCCTTGTGAAAATACAGGTAACCGCCGAATATCTCATCGGCTCCTTCGCCGGAGAGCACCATCTTGATGCCCATGGCCTTGATGCGGCGCGCGAGCAGAAACATCGGCGTCGAGGCTCGCACCGTGGTGACATCGAAGGTCTCGATATGGGCGATGACGTCCTCGAGGGCGTCCAGGCCTTCCTGAATGGAATAGTGGAATTCGTGATGCTGGGTGCCGATTGCCTCGGCGGCCACGCGCGCGGCGGCCAGGTCGGGTGAGTTTTCCAGGCCGATGGCGAACGAATGCAGGCGGGGCCACCAGGCGGCTTCGGTGTCGCCGGATTCGATGCGGTGGTCGGCGAAGCGCCGCGCCAGGGCCGCGATCAGTGATGAGTCCAGCCCGCCCGACAGCAAGACGCCGTAGGGCACGTCGCACATGAGTTGGCGGTGGACAGCCTGTTCCAGGGCGGCGCGCAGCGCGGCCGGGTCGCCGGGTTGATCAGCGGCCTCGAAGTTGCGCCAGGCGGGTTGGTACCAGCGCCGGATTTCGCCGTCGGTCGAATCGAGCAGGTGGCCGGGCGGAAAGGCGCGCACCTGGGCGCAGCGCGGTTCGATGGCTTTCATTTCCGAGGCTACCCACAGCATGCCGGCCTCGTCGCGGCCGTAGTAGAGCGGCATCACGCCGATCGGGTCGCGGGCGACGAGGTAGCGGCCGGCGGGCTCATCCCAGAGCACGAAGGCGAAAATGCCGTTGAGGCAGCTGAGAAAATCAGCGCCGTGGCGGCGGTACAGGGCGAGGATGACTTCGCAGTCCGATCCGGTCCTGAATTCGTGATCCGGGCACTCGGCGCGCAGTTCGCGGTGGTTGTAGATCTCGCCGTTGACCCCGAGCACGCACTGCCCGTCGGCACTGACCAGCGGCTGGGCGCCGGACTCGATATCGACGATGGCCAGCCGTTCATGGGCGATGAGCGCCGAGTCACTGGCAAAGATGCCGCTCCAGTCCGGCCCGCGGTGTCGCTGCCGGCGCGAAGCTTCGAGCGCGATACCCCGCAGGCCAGGCTGGCCTGCGGGGATATCGAAGATCCCGAGGATCGAACACACTTTCCGGGTTATTGCTTGAGCGTGCTGCTCGAGATCAGTTCGACGCCGCGCTCGGTCAGTGCCACCGAGACCGAAGTTTCCTCGTAGGATTCGGCGAGCATACCCATGAAGTCCGGCGGCGGCATGTCGTCTTCGTTTTCAAGCTCGTTGGCCATCTCTTCGATCATGTTGTCCATGAACCGGGCATAGGCGGCCATGTTGATGGTGTAGCCGAAGATCCGGCTGTCCGATTCGGCCGACGGTGCCAGGGCGTCGCCAAGACGGGCACTGTGGGACTCGCCGGCGGCCAGGCCGATACCGCTCTCGGCCATGCCGATGAACAGCGACAAATCGGGCACGTGCGGGATAGTGCCGGCCGGCAGGGGCTGGGGCTCGCCGCCGACGGTCAGGTCGAGTTCGGCCAGTTCGGGGGAGAACATCTGGGCCATGCCCACCAGCATCTGCGGGTTGCGCATGAACACCGCCAGGGTACCGGCAACATCGCTGACTCCGCCTTCGGGTCCCATCGTCAGGTTATCGAGGTTGAGGCGGAAGCCGTGAATATTGGTGACCACCGGCGGAATCGGCCGGTTGAGGGCCAGCTGCCAGTCGCTGGCGTTTTCGGCCACGTTGGAAAACAGGCTGCACTCGGGCGGGGTGTCGACCCAGCCGGCGACCAGGTTGCGACCGAAATCGCGCGCGGCGATCAGGTTCAGTGCCAGCCCGGCCGCGACGAAACCGGTCTCGCCGGTGTCCAGGCCAACCGGTGAATCGGCGATGCCGGCCAGCGACTGGCCGAGCTCCGGGTTGGTGTCGAGGCGCAGCATGCCGCTGATAACCCGGTCGTCCATTTCGGTCATGCCCATGCTCAGCCCGGGCAGTTGCCGGGTCAGGGCGGTCAGCTCCTGCTGGCAGGCCGGCTCTTCCTCGATCGCGCCCAGCCCACTGGCCAGGCGGGCCGGTTCGGTGAGCTCGTCGTCGGCATCGAGCATGTAAGCAGCCAGACCCTGGAAATCAACAAAGCCGCTGCCGTAGGCGGTGAAGCCGTTGTCGCTGTTGAAGCTGCGCAGACCGGCCGGGTCGTAGGCCTGTGCCGGCTGGTCCAGGTTGACCACGCGCCGCAGCAGGGCCATGTTGTCGGGCACCAGCGCGACGGTGACGAACTCGCTGTCGTGGTGCAGCGCGATACCGAAGTTGCCCAGATCGATCCAGATGGCTTCTTCGTCGTCGATGGCACGACGCGGCAGTTCGGTTTCGGCTTCCTCGGCCAGGCGTTCGAGCGTGGCTTCAAAGGCCGCGGCATCGAACAGTTGCCAGTGCATGACCGGATAGATCGAGGCGGCGTGGATGGCCCACAGGCCGTTGGCGTGCAGGCCGCGCTGCTCCCAGGCCTCGCGGCTGTCGATGGCGCCGAATTCGCGCATCAGCGCGGCGGCCAGCGCCGATTCGTCAGCCACCGAATCGGCCATTTGGTTGTAGGTGGCGCGATTGAACTCGGACATGCTCTCGAGCGGCTCCCAGAACAGGTCGACAATCTCGTTGGGCATGGTCTCAAGGTTGGCGGCCAGGTAAATGGTGTCGGCGTCGATGCGCTCGAACAGCGCCGAGGCGCTGACATCGCCATCCGCCGTGCCGGCCGGAGCGGTTGTCTGGCCGGTTTGCTCGGCATCGTCGCTGCCGCAGGCGGCCAGCAGGATGGCCGCGGCCAGAGTCAGAACGATCTTGCGAGTCATGATGCTTGCTCCCGAAATTGCGTTTTTGAAGATGTATAGTGTTATACAACAGTAATACAGTTGTCAAGTTGAATGAGGCTCAAGGTTCAAGGCTCAAGGATCAAGGAAAAAGGTTCAAGGAAAAAGGCGCAAGGCAGAAGAGCGCGCTCTAGCCGGTGTTGTCCCTGAACCCTGAGTCCTGAACCCTGAGTCCTGAACCCTGAGTCCTGAACCCTGA
>CAYQJJ010000082.1:0-11137 GCA_964417745.1 uncultured Wenzhouxiangella sp. | reverse complement strand
CGCAGCTGTCGCAGTTCATGGACCAGAACAACCCGCTGTCCGAGGTCACGCACAAACGCCGTGTTTCGGCGCTTGGCCCGGGTGGCCTGACCCGCGAGCGAGCCGGGTTCGAGGTTCGGGATGTGCACCCGACCCACTACGGCCGGCTGTGCCCGATCGAGACCCCGGAAGGCCCGAACATCGGCCTGATCAACTCGCTGGCGGTGTATTCGCGTACCAACCAGTACGGGTTTCTCGAGACCGCTTACCGCAAGGTCAACAAGGGCCAGGTCACCGACGATGTCGAATTCCTGTCGGCCATCGAGGAGGGCGAGTACGTGATCGCTCAGGCCAATGCGGAGCTCGATGACAAGAAGCAGTTTGTCGAGGATCTGATCCCATGCCGTCACCTCGGTGAGTTCACGCTCAAGGAGACCAGCGAAGTCGATTACATGGACGTCTCGCCGCGCCAGATCGTTTCGGTGGCCGCCTCGCTGGTGCCATTCCTGGAGCACGATGACGCCAACCGCGCCCTGATGGGCGCCAACATGCAGCGCCAGGCGGTGCCGACGCTGCGTGTCGACAAGCCGCTGGTCGGTACCGGCATGGAGCGGGCCGTGGCGACTGACTCCGGTGTAACCGCTGTCGCGCTTCGCGGCGGGGTGGTCGACCAGGTCGATGCCGGGCGCATCGTGGTGCGCGCCAACGAAGATGAAGTCGGCGAAGACGATCCCGGCGTGGATATCTACAACCTGGTCAAGTACCAGCGTTCGAACCAGAATACCTGCATGAATCAGCGTCCGCTGGTCCGGGTTGGCGACACCGTCAGTGCACGCGACGTGCTGGCAGACGGGCCGTCGACTGATCTCGGCGAGCTGGCTCTGGGCCAGAACATGCTGATCGCCTTCATGCCCTGGAACGGCTATAACTTCGAGGACTCGATCCTGATTTCCGAGCGGGTGGTCGAGGAAGACCGCTTTACCTCGATCCACATCGAGGAAATGACCTGCGTGGCCCGGGATACCAAGCTCGGTGCCGAGGAAATTTCGGCCGATATTCCCAACGTCGGCGAAAGCACGCTGGGCAAACTCGATGAGTCGGGAATCGTCTACATCGGTGCCGAGGTCAAGGCCGGCGATATCCTGGTCGGCAAGGTCACGCCCAAGGGCGAGAGCCAGCTCACCCCGGAAGAAAAGCTGCTGCGCGCGATCTTTGGCGAGAAGGCATCCGACGTCAAGGACACCTCGCAGCGCGTGCCGACCGGCATGGACGGCACGGTCATCGACGTCCAGGTGTTTACCCGTGAAGGTGTGGACAAGGACGCGCGCGCGATTTCGATCGAAAAGGATGAAATCCGCCAGGTCCGCAAGGACATGGACGATCAGCTGCGCATCATGGAAGACGCCATCTTCGCGCGCCTGGAGTCGGTGCTCGAGGGCAAGGTTGCCGACAAGGGCCCGGGTGGTCTGAAAAAGGGCGCCAAGGTGACGGCCGATTATCTGGCCGAGCTCAAGCGCGATGACTGGTTCAAGCTGCGCATGCGCAACGAGGACGCCCAGGAACTGCTCGAGCGCTCGGCTCGCCAGATCGAAAAACAGCGCAAGCTGTTCGATGAGCGTTTCGAGGAGAAAAAGTCCAAGATTACCCGCGGCGACGATCTGGCTCCGGGCGTGCTCAAGATGGTCAAGGTCTACCTGGCGGTCAAGCGTCGTATGCAACCGGGTGACAAGATGGCCGGCCGGCACGGTAACAAGGGCGTGATCTCCACCATCGTGCCGACCGAGGACATGCCGTTTTCAGAAGACGGTACGCCGGTCGATATCGTGCTCAACCCGCTTGGCGTGCCGTCGCGCATGAACATCGGGCAGGTGCTCGAGACCCACCTGGGCTGGGCCGCACGCGGGCTGGGCAAGAAGATCCAGGGCATGCTCGAAGCCAACGAAAAATCCGAGAATCTGCGCAAGTTCATTGGCGGCATCTACAACACCGACAAAGAGCGCGTGGACATGGCCTCGTTCAGCGACGAAGAAGTCGCCGAGATGGCCGGCAACCTGTCCGGCGGAGTGCCGATGGGAACGCCGGTGTTCGACGGTGCGGCCGAGGAGGAGATCAAGAACCTGCTCGAAATGGCCGATCTGCCGACATCCGGTCAGACGACCCTGTACGACGGTCGCACGGGCGACCCGTTCGACCGTCCGGTTACCGTGGGCTACATGTACATGCTCAAGCTCAACCACCTGGTCGATGACAAGATGCACGCCCGTTCCACCGGGCCCTACAGCCTGGTAACCCAGCAGCCGCTCGGTGGCAAGGCGCAGTTCGGCGGTCAGCGCTTCGGCGAGATGGAAGTCTGGGCACTGGAAGCCTACGGTGCGGCCTACACCCTGCAGGAAATGCTGACGGTCAAGTCCGACGACGTGCAGGGCCGCAATCAGATGTACAAGAGCATCGTCGATGGCAACAACCAGATGGTTGCCGGAATGCCGGAATCCTTCAATGTGCTAGTCAAGGAAATCCGGGCCCTCGGCATCAACATCGAACTCGAAGAATCATCCTGATTTCAGGAGGAGGCAGCAAGTGCGCGACCTGTTCAATCTCTACAAGCGTCAGAACCAGATTACGGATTTTGACGCCATTCGCATCGGACTGGCTCCCCCGGAGCTGATTCGTTCCTGGTCGTTCGGTGAAGTCAAGAAACCCGAGACGATCAACTACCGGACTTTCAAGCCCGAGCGCGAAGGCCTGTTCTGCGCGGCTGTTTTCGGGCCGGTCAAGGACTACGAGTGCCTGTGCGGCAAATACAAGCGCATGAAGCACCGCGGTGTGAAGTGCGAAAAGTGCGGTACCGAGGTCACGCTGACCAAGGTGCGGCGCGAGCGCATGGGCCATATCGACCTGGCCGCTCCGGTGGCGCACATCTGGTTCCTGAAGTCGCTGCCTTCGCGCATCGGTCTGATGCTGGACATGACGCTGCGCGATATCGAGCGCATCCTGTACTTCGAGTCCTTCCTGGTGCTCGACCCGGGCATGACGCCGCTCGAGCGCGGCCAGCTGCTCAGCGATGAGCAGTACTTCGAGGCGCTCGAGGAATACGGCGACGAGTTCGATGCCAAGATGGGTGCCGAGGCGGTCTATGATCTGCTCAAGAACATCGACCTGACCAGTACCCTGGCGCAGCTTCGCGAAGATATCGCCGCGACCAACTCCGAGACCAAGATCAAGCGCCTGACCAAGCGCATCAAGCTCATGGAAGCGTTCATCGAGTCGGGCAACCGGCCCGAATACATGATCCTGACCGTGCTGCCGGTGCTGCCGCCCGATCTGCGCCCGCTGGTGCCGCTCGATGGTGGCCGGTTCGCGACCTCCGATCTCAACGATCTCTATCGCCGGGTCATCAACCGCAACAACCGGCTGCGCCGACTGCTTGATCTCAATGCGCCCGACATCATCGTGCGCAACGAGAAGCGCATGCTCCAGGAATCGGTCGATGCGCTGCTCGACAACGGCCGGCGCGGGCGTGCGATTACCGGCACCAACAAGCGGCCGCTGAAATCGCTGGCCGACATGATCAAGGGCAAGCAGGGTCGTTTCCGCCAGAACCTGCTCGGCAAGCGTGTCGACTATTCCGGGCGTTCGGTGATCGTGGTCGGACCGACCCTCAAGCTGCACGAGTGCGGCCTGCCGAAGAAGATGGCGCTCGAGCTGTTCAAGCCGTTCATCTTCTCCAAGCTGCAGCGGCGCGGCCTGGCAATGACCATCAAGGCTGCCAAGAAGCTCGTCGAGCGCGAGGAAAGCGACGTCTGGGACATCCTCGAGGAAGTCATCCGCGAGCATCCGGTGCTGCTCAACCGGGCGCCGACCCTGCATCGCCTGGGAATCCAGGCTTTCGAACCGGTGCTCATCGAGGGCAAGGCCATCCAGCTCCATCCGCTCGTCTGCACCGCCTTCAATGCCGACTTCGACGGTGACCAGATGGCCGTCCACGTGCCGCTGAGCCTGGAAGCTCAGCTCGAGGCGCGGGCGCTGATGATGTCGACCAACAACATCCTGTCGCCGGCCAACGGTGAGCCGATCATCGTCCCGACCCAGGACGTGGTGCTCGGCCTTTACTACATGACGCGTGTCCTCCCCGGAGCCAAGGGCGAGGGTATGAGCTTTTCCAGCGTCGCCGAGGTCAACCGGGCCTACGCCAACCGCGAAGTCGAGATCCAGGCATCAATCACGGTACGCGTGCGCGAGACCCGCATTCTCGATGATGGCCAGCGCGAAGAGTTCGTGGAACGCCGCGAGACCACGGTCGGCCGTGCGCTGCTCTGGGAAGTCGTCCCCAAGGGCATGCCGTTCGAACTGATCAATCGGGTGCTCAAGAAAAAGCAGATTTCCGGGTTGATCGATGAGTCCTACCGCAAGCTCGGTCTCAAGGACACGGTCGTGTTTGCCGACAAGCTGATGTATACCGGGTTTTCCTATTCGACCCGGGCCGGGATTTCGATCGGGCTGGATGACCTTCAGGTTCCGCCGGAGAAAAAGACCATCCTGGAGGCGGCCGAGAAGGAAATCGTCGATATCCAGAACCAGTACTCCTCGGGCGTGGTTACGGCCGGCGAGCGTTACAACAAGGTTGTCGATATCTGGTCGCGCACCAACGAAGAAGTCGCCAAGGCGATGATGAAGCGTATCGGCAAGGAAATCCGGATCGATACCGAGGGCAACGAGATCGAGCAGGACTCGATGAACTCGATCTTCATCATGGCCGACTCCGGCGCGCGTGGTTCGGCGGCCCAGATTCGCCAGCTCGCCGGAATGCGCGGGCTGATGGCCAAGCCGGACGGCTCGATCATCGAAACGCCGATCACCGCGAACTTCCGCGAGGGCCTGAACGTTCTGCAGTACTTCATCTCCACCCACGGCGCGCGCAAGGGTCTGGCCGATACCGCGCTCAAGACCGCCAACTCGGGTTACCTGACCCGCCGTTTGGTGGACGTGGCCCAGGATCTGGTGGTGATCGAAGAAGACTGCGGCACCGAAAATGGCCTGGAAATGCTGCCGATCGTTGAAGGTGGCGATATCGTTGAGCCGCTGCGCGAACGGATTCTCGGCCGCGTGGTTGCACAGGATATCCATGTCGGCAGCAGCGACGACGTGCTCTGCCCGCGCGGCACACTGCTCGATGAGCAGTGGGTGGCGATGCTGGAAGAAAACGGCATCGACCGCGTGATGGTGCGCTCACCGATTACCTGCGAGACCCGCCACGGCATCTGCGGCATGTGCTACGGGCGCGATCTGGCGCGCGGTCACCTGGTCAACCAGGGCGAGGGCGTCGGGGTGATTGCCGCGCAGTCGATCGGCGAACCCGGCACCCAGCTCACGATGCGTACCTTCCATATCGGCGGGGCGGCCAACCGCTCGGTGGCTATCGATCACATCGAGGTCAAGTCGTCCGGATCGGTTCGTCTCTACAACCTCAAGTCGGTCGAAAACGCCGATGGCAAGCTGGTCGCGGTTTCGCGTTCGGGTGAGCTGTCGGTGATCGACAGCCAGGGCCGCGAGCGCGAGCGCTACAAGATTCCCTACGGCGCGCTGGTCAGCGTGCGCGAAGGGGACCCTGTCGAGGTCGGCCAGAACGTGGCCAACTGGGACCCGCATACCCACCCCGTCGTCACCGAGGTCGCCGGCTCTGCCAGCTTCCATGACTTCATTCCCGGGGTAACCGTGGCCGAGGAGACCGATGAAATCACCGGCCTGAGCTCGATGGTGGTGACCGATCCCAAGACCCGAGGCAGCGAAGGGCGTGATCTGCGTCCGATGATCCGCCTGGTCGACGACGAGGGCAAGGCACTGCCGATTCCGGGTACCGAACAGCCGGCGCAGTACTTCATGCCCGCCGGCGCGGTGATCAACTGTACCGATGGTGGCAAGATCCGGGTCGGCGACATCGTCGCACGTATCCCGCAGGAGTCTTCCAAGACGCGCGATATCACCGGTGGTCTGCCGCGAGTGGCCGATCTGTTCGAAGCACGCAAACCCAAGGAAGGCGCGCTTCTTGCCGAGGCCTCCGGTGTGGTCAGCTTCGGCAAGGAGACCAAGGGCAAGCAGCGCCTGGTGATTACCGACGAACACGGCGACTCGCACGAGGAGCTGATTCCGAAATGGCGCCAGGTGCTGGTCTTCGAGGGTGAGCACGTGGAAAAGGGCGAGACCGTCGTCGATGGCGAACCCAACCCGCACGACATCCTGCGCCTGCTCGGAGTCGAAAGGCTGGCCAATTACCTGGTCCAGGAAATCCAGGACGTCTACCGGCTTCAGGGTGTCAAGATCAACGACAAGCACATCGAGACCGTGATTCGCCAGATGTTGCGCAAGGCCGAGATTACCGATGGCGGAGACAGCAAGTTCCTGCGCGGTGAGCAGGTCGACCAGCTGCGGCTGCGCGAGGAGAACGAACGCCTCGAGGCCGACGGCAAGATCCAGGCCCGCCACATCGATGTTCTGCTCGGAATCACCAAGGCCTCCCTGGCGACCGAATCGTTCATTTCGGCTGCCTCGTTCCAGGAGACCACCCGGGTGCTCACGGACGCGGCGGTGCGCGGTACGGTCGACAACCTGCGAGGGCTCAAGGAGAACGTCATTGTCGGTCGCCTGATCCCGGCCGGTACCGGCCGGGTGACGCTGGAGCGCCGCAAGGCAGAGCGCGAAACCATGCTCGACAGCGAGGCCGAACTCGGCGCCCTGCTGCGCGCCAGCGACTCCGACCAGCCCGAGGATGTCAGCGCGGAAAGCGACGACTGACCGGTTTCCCGGCACACCAGGGCGGCGCTGCCGCCCTGGTCTGGCTGACAGGCCGAATCGGCGCTTGACAGCTCGATGACAACCCCTTAAAATTCTCGTTCTTCGGCAGACCGCTTTTGCGGGTCTGTCGTTTATTTTCTATAGGTTCGAAAAAAACATATGTCCACGATCAATCAGCTGGTTCGCAAGCCACGACGGCCGAACAAGTACAAGTCGAATGTGCCGGCGCTGGAAGCGTCGCCGCAGAAGCGCGGGGTTTGCACGCGGGTCTATACGACCACGCCGAAGAAGCCGAACTCTGCCCTGCGCAAGGTCGCGCGTGTGCGTTTGACCAATGGTTACGAAGTTTCGAGCTATATCGGTGGCGAAGGTCACAACCTGCAGGAGCACTCGGTGGTCCTGATCCGTGGTGGCCGAGTCAAGGATTTGCCCGGTGTGCGCTACCACACGGTGCGCGGCAGCCTCGATACGGCGGGTGTCTCCGATCGGCGCCAGGGTCGTTCCAAGTACGGCGCCAAGCGCCCGAAGAACTAAAGAGAATTAGAAAATGTCCCGCAAACACAGTAATTTCGAGCGCGATATCCTGCCGGATCCGAAATTCGGCAACGAAATGATCGCCCGCTTCATCAATATGGTGATGCAAAGCGGCAAGAAGTCCGTCGCCGAGACGATCGTCTACGGTGCGATCGACGAGATCGAAGGTCGGGGGCACGGTGAGCCGCTGGCCCTGATCGAGACCGCTCTCGACAACGTCAGCCCGGCAGTCGAGGTCAAATCACGCCGGGTTGGTGGTGCCACGTACCAGGTACCGGTAGAGGTCCGACCCAAGCGCCGCCAGACGCTGGCGATGCGCTGGTTGATCGATGCCGCCCGCAAGCGCGGCGAGAACTCCATGCCGCAACGCCTGGCCGGCGAGCTGATGGATGCCATGGAAGAGCGGGGCAGCGCGGTCAAGAAGCGCGAGGACGTCCATCGCATGGCCGAGGCCAACAAGGCTTTTTCGCATTACCGCTGGTAATGCCTGATTTATAACGAGGTTCGAACCGTGTCACGCAAAGTTTCAATTGAGCGCTATCGTAATATCGGCATCATGGCGCACATCGATGCCGGCAAAACGACGACGACCGAGCGCATCCTGTTCTACACCGGCGTTTCGCACAAGATTGGCGAAGTGCATGACGGTGCGGCTGTAATGGACTGGATGGAGCAGGAGCAGGAGCGTGGCATCACGATTACCTCGGCAGCCACGACCTGTTTCTGGAAGGGTATGGACCAGCAGTGGCCCGAATTCCGGATCAACATCATCGATACCCCGGGGCACGTCGACTTCACGATTGAAGTCGAGCGCTCGCTGCGCGTGCTCGATGGCGCCGTCGCCGTGTTCTGTGCCGTTGGTGGCGTGGAGCCGCAGTCTGAAACCGTATGGCGCCAGGCGACCAAGTATTCGGTCCCGCGGATGTGCTTCGTCAACAAGATGGACCGCACCGGCGCGAACTTCGGCCGCGTGGTCGAGCAGATCAAGGAGCGGCTCGGCGCCAATCCCGTGCCGATTCAGCTGCCGATCGGCTCCGAAGAGAACTTCGAGGGCGTGATCGACCTGGTGGGCATGCGTGCCATTTACTGGAATACCGAGAACATGGGCATGACCTATGAGTCCCGGGATGTGCCGGCCGAGCTGGCCGACGAAGCCAATGCCGCGCGCGAGTTTCTGATCGAGTCGGCTGCCGAGTCCAGCGAAGCGCTGATGGAAAAATACTTCGAGGGTGGCGAGTTCACCAACGAAGAGGTCATGGAAGGGATCCGCGTAGCGACCCTGAACAACCAGATCGTTCCGGTGCTTTGCGGTACGGCATTCAAGAACAAGGGCGTGCAGGCGCTGCTCGACGCGATCGTCCAGTACATGCCCTCGCCAACCGAGGTCAAGCCGATTCACGGGGTCAACGAGAAGGAAGAAGAGGAAACCCGCCCGTCTTCCGACGACGAGCCGTTTGCCGCGCTGGCCTTCAAGATCGCTACTGACCCCTACGTCGGCAGCCTGAGCTTCATCCGTGTCTACTCCGGTGTGCTCAAGACCGGCGATACCGTGTTCAACCCGGTCAAGGGCAAGAAAGAGCGCGTCGGGCGGATTCTTCAGATGCACGCCAATACCCGCGAGGAGCTCAAGGAAATCCGGGCCGGTGAAATTGCCGCGGCTGTCGGGCTTAAGGATGTCACCACGGGTGACACGCTGTGCGACCCGTCCAACGTCATCACGCTCGAACGCATGGAGTTCCCGGAGCCGGTCATTTCGGTTGCCGTCGAACCCAAGACCAAGAGCGACCAGGAAAAGATGGGCATGGCGCTGGGCAAGCTTGCCCAGGAAGACCCGTCTTTCCGGGTTCGCACCGACGAAGAGTCCGGCCAGACCATCATCTCCGGGATGGGTGAGCTGCACCTCGATATCATCGTTGACCGTCTCAAGCGCGAATTCAAGGTAGAAGCGAACGTCGGCAAGCCACAGGTCGCCTATCGCGAAACGATCCGCTCGGCCGTAGAGGCTGAGGGCAAGTTTGTGCGCCAGTCCGGTGGTCGTGGCCAGTATGGTCATGTCAAGATCAAGCTCGAGCCCATGGACGAAGGCGGTGGTTACGAATTTGTCGACAAGATTGTCGGCGGGGTCGTACCCAAGGACTACATTTCGTCGGTTGGCAAGGGCATCGAAGAGCAGATGCAGAACGGCGTGCTGGCCGGCTATCCCATGGTCGACGTGCGGGCGATTCTTTTCGATGGTTCCTACCACGAAGTCGACTCCAGCGAAATGGCCTTCAAGATTGCCGGTTCCATGGCCTTCAAGGATGGTGCCATGAAGGCCAAGCCGGTACTTCTGGAGCCGATGATGAAGGTCGAGGCAGTCACCCCGGAAGATTACATGGGTGATGTGATGGGCGATCTGAATCGCCGCCGCGGTCTTGTTCAGGGCATGGAAGACGTGCCGGCTGGCAAGGTGATCCGCGCGCATGTGCCGCTGGCTGAAATGTTTGGTTACGCAACCGACCTGCGCTCGATGAGCCAGGGCCGGGCGACCTACTCGATGGAGTTTCTGCACTATGCCGAAGCACCGAATAGCGTCGCCGAAGAAGTCATGAAGAAGACGGCCTGATCCGGCCGGTCAAAGAATCAGCATAAGGAACAGCAGAGATGTCCAAGGCAAAGTTTGAACGTAGCAAGCCCCATGTGAACGTGGGCACGATTGGTCACGTTGACCACGGCAAGACGACGCTGACGGCGGCACTGACGAAGGTGTCGGCAGAAGCGCGCGGCGGTGAATTCCGGGCCTACGATCAGATTGACAACGCGCCGGAAGAGCGCGCCCGCGGCATCACGATTGCCACGGCGCACGTTGAGTACGAGTCTGACAACCGCCACTACGCGCACGTTGACTGCCCGGGGCATGCTGACTACGTCAAGAACATGATCACCGGTGCCGCGCAGATGGACGGCGCGATCCTGGTGGTTTCGGCTGCCGACGGCCCGATGCCGCAGACGCGCGAGCACATTCTGCTGGCCCGCCAGGTTGGCGTGCCGTGCATTCTGGTGTACATGAACAAGGCCGACATGGTCGACGATGCCGAGCTGCTCGAGCTGGTCGAGATGGAAATCCGCGAGCTGCTCAGCGACTACGATTTCCCGGGTGATGACACCCCGGTGATCACCGGCTCGGCGCTCAAGGCGCTGGAAGGCGACGAGAGCGAGATTGGCGCACCGTCGATCATCAAGCTGCTCGAGTCGATGGACGAATACATTCCCGAGCCCGAGCGTGACCTGGACAAGCCGTTCCTGATGCCGATCGAGGACGTGTTCTCGATTTCCGGCCGCGGTACGGTTGTGACCGGTCGTGTCGAGCGTGGAATCATCAACGTCGGCGACGAGATTGCGATTGTCGGCATGCGCGACACCACCAAGACGACCTGCACGGGCGTCGAGATGTTCCGCAAGCTGCTCGATCGTGGTGAAGCGGGCGACAACGTCGGTATTCTGCTGCGCGGCACCAAGCGTGACGATGTCGAGCGCGGCCAGGTACTGGCCAAGCCGGGTACGATCACGCCGCACACCAAGTTCGAAGCCGAGGTCTACGTTCTGAGCAAGGACGAAGGCGGCCGTCACACGCCGTTTTTCAAGGGCTACCGTCCGCAGTTCTATTTCCGGACCACGGATGTGACCGGTGCGGTCGAGCTGCCTGAAGGCGTCGAGATGGTCATGCCGGGCGACAATATCCAGATGCAGGTCGAGCTGATTGCGCCGATCGCGATGGAAGAAGGCCTGCGCTTCGCGATTCGCGAAGGTGGCCGCACCGTTGGTGCTGGCGTCGTGGCCAAGATTCACGAATAAG